>NZ_NEJR01000018.1:0-119954 GCF_002113165.1 Pseudomonas sp. B19(2017) | reverse complement strand
CAGCACTGGGCTATCGTTCACCGAACGAATATGCAAAAGGCTTGAGGCAGTTGGCTCATTAGCCAGCTTCTTGGCGTCCGCTGCCATGGGACAGGCCCATGGTTACTTTTTGCCGCGTTTGGCAAAAAGTGACTCGCCGTAAGGGCGAAAAGGTGAGTATGCGTCGCCATCGTAAATGGACTATGCGCGATATCAAGACCAGTACTTTTCCGCTCTTCGCTCTTCGCTCTTCGCTCTTCGCTCTTCGCTCTTCGCCTTCAAGCGTGGGCATCAACAACAAGGTCAACATTCATTTTCAAAGGTGGCGCTGACTCACCTTTCCGCCCTTACGGCGGGTCCCTTTTTGTCGTGGCAAAAAGGAACCAAAAACCGTCGGCTCCCATCATCCGGCCCCTGCGCTGCGCTCCGGGGTCCCCTCGCTACGGGCCTGCTCCCGGGAGTACGCGCTGCAGGCCCCATCCATGGGGCCTCAGCGCTTGACGGGCATCCATGCCCGTCACCTCCCTCCGCAGTCCCTTCGCTCGGCCTCCTGAAGTCGCAATCGGCAGCGCCTGAACTACCGCGCGCTTAAAAGCAAAAGCAAAAGCAAAAACAACGGCAACGGCAACGGCAACGGCAACGGCAACGGCAACGGCAACGGCAACGGCAAGTTTGCAATTATTGGGCGAAAGCGCGCCCCAGGCCGCCCGGCACACCGCTGCTGTCAGTCTCCTGCCAAGGCCCATCCGGGCTCAGCGACCAGCTCCAGCCGTTGTCGAAGCGGTAGTAGGTCCGCTGCCGGTAAAAGGTATTGGGCTTCTTCTCCAGCACATACACACCCAGCTTCGGATCCCAATGGCTGGCTCCACCAGGTGGTGGCGCGAAGCTGGCCGAGGTGCGCGGCATCGGCTTGGGCGTGGCCGCAGGCTTGCTTGGGGCCGGCTGCCTGTCCGGCACTGGCTTTACCGCCGGCCCCGGCTGCGGCGGCAGGCGCTCGATCGGTGGTTCGGGCTGCTCGTACGGCTCACGCACCGTACACGCAGACAAACCCAGGGCCAGGGTGATCAGGGTCAGGCGGACGATGCTGTGCATGGCATTGCTCTCTTACGGGTCGGGGCTGTCGATGGTCAGGTGCTGGGTGGCCTGGGTGGCGCTGGGCAGTGGTGTGCCCTGGCCAATCCACTCGCCATGAGTTGGCTGGCCAGCGCGTGATACACGTGCAACGAGTTGGACTTCGGCAAAGTCCGACAGTTTCATCTGCGGCATCATGGCGTCAGCATCGGACAACTCCACCTCGATCGGCAACTGCGCCACCGTCACCCGCTTGGCCGCCAACGGCATGGGCGGGCCATTGCTGGCGCGGGCGAAGATGAACACCGTGTCGTCCGGTTTGACCTTGTCCTTCAGCGCCGCCGCCAGCGCCACCCGCACCTTCAAGCGAGCCGCCACCGGCGCCGTAGCCTGCCCCGGTGAGCCACCCAGGCGCTCGGCAGCACGGTCGATGCCGCCCTGCAGCGCCGCACGCGAGGCATCACCCTCCGGCAGCTGCGCCAGCAGGCGCTTCCAGTAATCGATGGCTTCCTGATAACGCTCGCCCTCAAAGGCGGCGATACCACGCAGGCCAAGGCTGGTCACTTCGTTGGGGTCGGCTTTCAGCGCCTCGTCAGTCAGCGCCTGCAACTGCGCGCTCCATTGCTTGTCGGCGGCGAAGTACAGCGCCTGTGCCCACTGCCCGAGCAATTCGGGCTGGCGACCGCCCAGGGCCACGGCGCGCTCGAAGGTACGCGCGGCATCGGCGGGGCGCTGCTCGGCCATATAGGCGCGGCCAAGGAAGTACATGGCCTCGGCCGATTCCGGCTGGGCCTGCACCACGCGCTCCAGGCGGGCCGTCATTTCTTCCATCGACTTGGGCGCCTCGGCAAACTCCTGGGTCAGTTCCACCTTGTCGGCTGCGCCGAAATGCAGGTACAGCCCCAGCGCCATCAGCGGCACCAGCAGCGCCGCCAGCAACGGCAGGGCCTTGCCCAGGCTGCTCTGGCGCGTGGGCTCGGCACCTTCGGTATCGGCCAGCAGCTCACGGGCGGCCTCGTCACGGCCCTTGGCCATCTGCACCTCGTCAAGCACGCCAGCGGCCTGCTGGGCAGCCAGTTCGGCGACGCGCTCCTGGTACAGGGCCACGTTCAGGGCGGTGCGGTCTTCTTCCTGCTGGCGGCCACGGCCACGCAGGGTCGGGATCAGCAGGAAGCTGAGGGCAGCGAGCAGCAACAGGCCCGCGCTAAGCCAGAATTCAATCATGGGTCTGTTCTTTTTCCAGCAATTTGGCGAGACGCTCGCGTTCTTCGGCAGACAACTCATTGGCGCCCTGCACGGCTGTATCGCGGCGCCGACGCACGATCAGCGCCAGTACCACGAAACCACCGGCCAGCAAAATCCCCGGGCCGAACCACAGCAGCCAGGTGCGCCCGCTGAGCGCCGGCTTGTAACGCACGAAGTCGCCATAGCGGTCGACCATGAAGTCGAGGATCTGCTGGTTGCTCTTGCCCTCGCCGAGCATGCGGAAGATTTCCCGACGCAGGTCGGCGGCAATCGGCGCGTTGGAGTCGGCGATGTCCTGGTTCTGGCACTTGGGGCAGCGCAGCTCCTTGGTCAGCTGCTGGTAGCGCTCACGCTCGGCATCGTCGCGGAACTGGTAGGTGTCGATGGCCGCCTTGGCCACGCCTGCCAGGCTCAACCCCATGAAGAGCCCCAGCAAGGCAGCTGCCAGCCCCCGCTTCATGGCTTGGCCTCGTCGACCAGGCCTTGGTAAAGCGGCGCCAGCTGCTCACGCCAGACCGTGGCATCGACCACGCCCACGTGCTTGTAGCGGATGATGCCCTTGGCATCGATCAGGAAGGTTTCCGGCGCGCCATATACACCCAGGTCCAGGCCCAGGCTGCCCTGCTCGTCACGAATGTCCAGCTGGTACGGGTTGTGAAACTCGGCCAGCCACTTCAGGGCCGCCGCATTGTCGTCCTTGTAGTTGACGCCGTGAATCACCACGCCCTGCTGGGCCAGCTGGTTCAGGTACGGGTGCTCGACCTTGCACGATGGGCACCAGGTGGCCCACACGTTGACCAGTGCCGGGCGGCCGCGCAAGTCGGCCTCGGTCAGGGTACGGTCGCCCTGGGTCGAGGCCAGGGAAAACGCCGGGAAAGGCTTGCCGATCATCGCCGAGGGCAGCTCGTCTGGCTTGAGGAACAGCCCTTTGTAGAGGAACACCGCCACCAGCAGGAACACCGCCAGGGGGACTACCATGATCCAACGCTTCATGCAGCTGCTCCAGACACGCCCAGGGCATCACGCACCCGGGTCTTGACCTTGACGCGGTAGCGCCGGTCGAGGGCCGCCAGCAACCCGCCCAGGCCGGTCAGCAGACCGCCCAGCCAGATCCAGCGGACGTAAGGCTTGATATGCACGCGCACTGCCCAGGCGCCGTTCTCCAGTGGCTCGCCGAGGGCAACGTACAAGTCGCGGGTAAAGCCGGCGTCGATGCCGGCTTCGGTCATCATCGACTGCTGCACGGTGTACAGGCGCTTCTCCGGGTGCAAGGTGGTCACTTCACGGCCATCGCGGCTGACCACCACGGTGCCCTTGTCGGAAATGAAGTTCGGCCCTTCGAAGTGCCTGGCACCCTGGAACAGGAAGTGGTACCCGCCCAGCTCCACGCTCTCGCCCGGCGCCATACGCAGGTCGCGTTCGGCGCTGTTGTTGCTCGACAGCACCACGCCCAGCGCGCACACCGCCAGGCCCAGGTGCGCCAGTTGCATGCCCCAGTAGCTGCGACCGAGCCCGGGCAAGCCCTTGAGCAGGCCTTTGTGGCGGGTCTTGTCGAGAATGTCACGCAGCCCGCCAAGCACTACCCAGGCGGCCAGCGCGAAAGCGGTCAGGGTCGGCCAGTCGAAGTCGTCGACGATAAAGCCGGCCACCGGCGCAAGGATGGCGCTGCCGAGCAGCACCGGGGTCATCATGCTGGCCAGCCACTTGCCGGGGGTGTCTTTCCAGCGCACCACCACGCCCACGCCCAGCACCACCATCAGCAGCGCCATCAGCGGCAGGAACAAGGCGTCGAAATACGGTGGGCCGACCGACAGCTTGGCCCCGGTGAGCGCATCGAGCACCAGTGGGTACAGGGTACCGAGCAGAATCATCGAGGCCGCCACCACCAGCACCAGGTTGTTGGCCAGCAACAGCGTCTCGCGTGACCACAGGGCAAAGCCGACCTGGCTCTTGACCACCGGTGCGCGCAGGGCAAACAGGGTGAGCGAACCACCGACCACGAACAGCAGGAAGATCAGGATGAAAATGCCGCGAGACGGGTCGGCGGCAAACGCATGCACCGAGGTCAGCACACCGGAGCGCACCAGGAAGGTCCCCAGCAGGCTCAACGAGAATGCGGCAATCGCCAGCAGCACGGTCCAGCTCTTGAACACCCCGCGCTTCTCGGTCACCGCCAGCGAGTGGATCAGTGCCGTGCCCACCAGCCAAGGCATGAACGAGGCGTTTTCCACCGGGTCCCAGAACCACCAGCCGCCCCAGCCCAGCTCATAGTAGGCCCACCATGAGCCCAGGGTAATGCCAACGCCGAGGAAGGCCCAGGCAACGATGGTCCAGGGCCGCGACCAGCGCGCCCAGGCGGCGTCCAGGCGGCCACCGAGCAAGGCCGCGATGGCGAAGGCGAAGGCGACCGAGAAACCGACGTAGCCCATGTACAGCATCGGTGGGTGGACGATCAGGCCAAAGTCCTGCAGCAGCGGGTTGAGGTCGCGGCCATCGGTCGGCACCTGCGGCAGCAGGCGCTGGAACGGGTTGGAAGTGATGATCAGGAAGCTCAGGAAGCCCACGCTGATCATGCCCATGACAGCCAGCACCCGGGCCAGCATCACCTGCGGCAGCTGCCGCGAGAACACCGACACGGCGAAGGTCCAGCCGCCGAGGATCAGCGCCCACAGCAGCAACGAACCTTCGTGGGCGCCCCACACCGCACTGAACTTGTAGTACCAGGGCAAGGCGCTGTTGGAGTTGCTGGCCACATAGGCAACCGAGAAGTTGTCGGTCATGAAGGCATGGGTCAGGCAGGCGAAGGCAAAGGCCAGGAAGGCGAACTGCCCCCACGCCGCCGGCCGTGCCAGGCTCATCCACAGGCTGTCGCCACGCCAGGCGCCGAGCAGCGGCACGCTGGCCTGTACGACGGCAAAGCAGATGGCCAGGATCATTGCCAACTGGCCGAGCTCGGGAATCACCAGCGCCGCGTTCATGGCCTGGCCTCCCCGCTGGTGGCGGCCTGGCCGCTTTCCTTCAGGGCCTTGGTGACCTCGGGCGGCATGTACTTCTCGTCGTGCTTGGCCAGTACTTCATCGGCCACCACCACGCCGTCGGCGTTGAGCTTGCCGAGGGCGACGATGCCCTGCCCTTCGCGGAACAGGTCGGGCAGGATGCCACGGTAGGTGATCGGCACCGACTTGTTGAAGTCGGTGACCACGAAGCGCACGTCCAGCGAATCGGACGAACGCTGCACCGAGCCTTTCTCGACCATGCCGCCGGCGCGGATGCGGGTGTCCAGCGGCGCTTCGCCGTTGGCGATCTGGGTCGGGGTGTAGAACAGGTTGATGTTCTGCTGCAATGCGCTCAAGGCAAAGCCGACGGCAACCCCGACGCCGACCAGCAGGCCGGCGATGAGCAACAGGCGTTTCTTGCGCTGCGGATTCACTGGTTGTTCTCCCGGCGCAAACGGCGCGCCTCATCTTGCAGGTAGCGACGGCGGGCCAGCACGGGGGCGGCGACATTCAGCGCCAGCACGGCCAGGCAGATGCCATAGGCCGTCCACACGTACAGGCCATGGTGGCCCATGGCGAGAAAGTCACCGAAGGTGGCAAAACTCATTGTGCGGCCCTCCGCCCCAGGCTGTTCAATACCTCATCCTTGACCCAACTGGCGCGCGCCTCGCGCTTGAGCACTTCCAGGCGCATGCGCAGCAACAGCACCGCGCCAAAGAAGCAGTAGAAGCCCAGCGCCGTGCACAGCAGCGGTAGCCACATTTCTGCGGGCATCGCCGGTTTTTCGGTGAGGGTGAAGGTGGCACCCTGGTGCAGGGTGTTCCACCACTCCACCGAGTACTTGATGATCGGGATGTTCACCACGCCGACAATCGCCAGTACCGCGCAGGCCTTGGCCGCACTGTCACGATTACTGATTGCCTGGCCCAGCGCAATGATGCCGAAGTACAGGAACAGCAGGATGAGCATGGACGTAAGGCGGGCATCCCATACCCACCAGCTACCCCAGGTCGGCTTGCCCCAGATGGCGCCGGTGACCAGCGCCACGGCGGTCATCCAGGCGCCAATCGGTGCGGCGCATTGCAAGGCGACGTCGGCCAGTTTCATCTTCCACACCAGCCCCACCACCCCGGCCACGGCCAGCAGCACGTAACAGGACTGCGCCAGCATGGCCGCCGGCACATGGATGTAGATGATGCGGAAGCTGTTGCCTTGCTGGTAGTCCTGCGGGGCGAAGGCCAGGCCCCAGGTGATGCCGACCAGCAGCAGAAGCACGGCTGCACCGGCAAGCCACGGCAGCATGCGGCCACTGATGGCATAGAACCATTTGGGGGAGCCCAGCTTGTGGAACCACGTCCAGCTTATTTTCATCAGGGTACATCCAGGGTATTGGCCGGGCTTGAAAGCCCGGGACTCGTTATTCGCCAACGCTGATCTTCAGGCCGGCCGCTATCGCAAAGGGTGCCAGGGTCACGGCCAGGGCCGTCAGGCTGGCGAGCCAGAGCAGGTGGCCGGTTGCTGGCATATTCTGCAACGCCGCTTGCAACGCACCACTGCCCAGGATCAATACAGGGATATACAACGGCAGAATCAGCAATGCCAGCAGCAAACCGCCGCGCTTCAGACCGACTGTCAGCGCCGCGCCCACCGCGCCCAGCAGGCTCAGTACCGGCGTGCCCAGCAACAGCGAGCCGAGCAGCACCGGCAGGCAATGGCTCGGCAGCCCCAGCATCAGCGCCAGCAGCGGCGCCAACAATACCAGCGCCAGCCCGGAAAAGATCCAGTGCGCCAGCACCTTGGCCAGCACCAGCAACGCCAACGGATGCGGCGACAGCACCCACTGCTCCAGCGAGCCGTCCTCGAAATCGCTGCGGAACAGGCCGTCCAGCGACAACAGCACCGCCAGCAGTGCCGCCACCCAGACCAGGCCGGGCGACAAGGTTTGCAACAATTGGCTTTCCGGGCCGACTGCCAACGGGAACAACGCCACCACGATGGCGAAGAACACCAACGGGTTGGCCAGCTCGGCCGGTCGGCGGAACAGCAAGCGTGCTTCGCGGCGCAACAACAGGATGAATACGCTCATGCCGCCCATTGCCCCAGGTTCAGTTCACGGTAACCGGAGGGCTTGCGTTCCAGCGTGTGGTGAGTGGTGAGCACCACCGTGCCGCCCTGCTCGCAGTGGGCAGCCAGGTGCGCTTCAAGCTGCGCCACGCCCTGCTTGTCGAGGGCGGTGAACGGTTCGTCGAGAATCCACAGCGGCGGGCTGGCCAGGTACAGCCGGGCCAGGGCCACGCGGCGCTGCTGGCCGGCGGACAGGGTGTGGCAGGGTACATCTTCGAAGCCACGCAGGCCCACGGCCGCCAGTGCCGTCCAGATCGCCTCGCGGCTGGCCGGCTGGTGCAGGGCGCACAACCAGGTGAGGTTCTCCTCGGCGGTGAGCAGGTCCTTGATGCCGGCGGCGTGGCCAATCCACACCAGGATGCTGGCCAGGGCGTGGCGCTGCTCGGCCAGTGGCTTGCCGCCCAGCAGGATCTGCCCGGCGGTCGGCTGCATCAGGCCGGCCAGCAGGCGCAGCAGGCTGGTCTTGCCGCTGCCGTTGGGGCCGCTGATCTGCAACATGTCGCCGGGTCGCAGCTCGAAAGCGAGGTGCTCGAATAGCAGGCGCCAGTCGCGCTCGCAGGCCAGGCCCGCGGCTTGGAGGTGAAGGGTCACGGTTTCGCCTTATCTTTGTAGGGTTCCATAGCGGTGTCGCCTGCTTCGCGGGCACGCCCGCTCCCACAGGGTTTCGCGCAGCTTTCAAACCTTGCGTGAAACCTTGTGGGAGCGGGCGTGCCCGCGAAGCAGGCGACACCGCTCCAAAACCCTTGTGTCTCAAGTCGCCCCACTCGCTGCCGTTATACTGACAACGACGGACGGTCGGCATTATTACACGCGCCGCCGCGCTGCCAAGAGGCCGGGTTCGACAGGTTGTATACAATCATGACTGAAATCAATAGTCTCGGCGCACAAACCGCGATCAGCCCCCAGGCCATCAAGGCAGGCATGACCGGTGAACTGCTGCGCCTGACGCAACCGCAGCCCGGTTTGATGGCGCCCGGCGAGACCGCGCAGGCAGAGGTCATGTCGTTGCGCCAGGTGGGCCAGGACTTCCAGCTGGTGCTGCGGTTGATGCAGGCCAACGGCACCCAGACCCAGCTGCAAGCCAGCGCCAGCCAGCCCCTGCCCCAAGGTAGCCAGGTCACGGTCAGCCAGCCCGAAAGCAACCGCCTGGCGATCATGCTGCAGCAGGCCAGCGCCAGCCAGATCGCCACCCTCACCCGCCTGGACACCGGCAAGGTGCCGGTCGGCACCCTGCTGCAGGGCAAGGTCCTGACCAACCAGGCGCTGGCCCAGGCACCCGGCCAGCCCGCCGTCTACCGGGCATTGGTCAGCCTGCTCAACAGCGCCCAGGCCGGCGCCACCCTGAGTGTGGACAGCCCGCGCCCTCTGGCCGTCGGCAGCCTGCTCAGCGCGCTGGTGCAGGGCGACCAGTCACTGCGTTTCGTACCGCTCAGCGGCCGCCAGGACCAGCTCAGCATTGCCCAGCAGCTGCTGACCCAGCAAAACCGCCAGGCTTCGCTGCCCGGCCTGCTCAATGCGCTGCAACAGGTGGCCCGCGACCCGGGCGCCGATGGCGAGCTGCGAGCCAGCGCCGAACGCCTGTTGGCCAGCCTGCCGGAAGCCCGGCAACTGGGTGATGCCAAGGCAGTAGCCCAAGCCCTGAACAACAGCGGCGCCTTTCTCGAAGCCAAACTGCTGGGCGGTTTCCCGGCCAGCGTCGCCACCGACCTCAAGGCGCATTTGCTGCGGCTGATCACCATCGCCCCGGCCAGCGTACCCGGTGCACCCAACCTGGCTCCCGCCAGCCTGGCCGTTACCATGCCGACCCTGGCCCGCAGCGCGTTGGGCATGCTCGAACGGGTCAGCCCGAAACCGCAACCGGGCGCATTCCCGCTGCCGTCGCGCCTGCTCAAGGCCATGGAGGACGAAGGCGACCTGCAACAACTGCTGCGCCTGGCCGCCGCTGCCGTATCGCGCCTGCAAAGCCATGCCATGAGCAGCCTGCAACAAACCGGTACCCTGGAAAACGGCAACCTGCAGACCACCTGGCAAACCGAAGTGCCGATTCGTCACGGTCAGGAGTTCATCCCGTTGCAGGTCAAGCTGCAGCGCGAGGAAATCCCGCAACAGCAGGCAGACCGCCAGCACGAAGCGCCAGACCCGCTGCAAGCACTGTGGCGCATCGAGCTGGCCTTCGACCTGTCGCCGCTCGGCCCCATGCAGGTACAGGCGCAGCTGAGCCAGGGCCGCTTGAGCGGCCAGCTGTGGGCAGAGCGCGAGCAAACCGCCCGGCTGATCGACACCCAACTGGGCACCCTGCGCGAACGCCTGCTGGCACGGGGCCTGGAGGTAGGCGACCTGGAATGCCACCCCGGCACGCCACCCCATGGCCCGCGTACGCGGGTGGAACAACGCTGGGTAGATGAAAACGCATGACACAAAAAACCACCCGCCAGGCCATTGCCCTGAGCTACGACGGCCAGCAAGCCCCCACCCTCAGCGCCAAGGGTGACGATGCGCTGGCCGAGGCCATCCTGGCCCTGGCCCGCGAGCACGAGGTGCCAATCTACGAAAACGCCGAGTTGGTGCGCCTGCTGGCACGCCTGGAGCTGGGCGAGCAGATCCCTGAAGCGCTGTACCTGACCATTGCCGAGATCATTGCCTTCGCCTGGCAACTGCGTGGCAAGGTGCCCGCCGGTTTCAGCGACGAACCCGAGGCACCGCGCGACATCACCCCGGTAACCGCGCTGCTGCCACCTGGGGGCCACCGGTAGCTATCTACCACCCCGGTCGGCATCAGCCGTTCAGCCGGCGAACTTCTCTACAGGGACCGTGCAAGACGAACAGCCGCGCAAGGTGGTAACCATGTAGAACAGCCTGAACCCTCTGCCTGGCTACGGTAGTGCCTCATTTATCCGCACAGGCTGATACCCATGACAGGCACCTTGGTGAACCCCGCGGGCGAGCAGTTCGTCCGCAACCATCTGCAGCATATTCCCCGCCCGGACCGGCACGCTTGCAGCGCTATCCGTGAATGGGCCATGCAACAGGGCCATGATCTCGACCCCGACCGGACCGACGTAGTCACCCTGCACTACCGTGGCAATCAGGCAGTCATTACCCAGCGCATTTCTCTCACCCAGGCGGTGCTCTCGAACTGGCAAGGTGAGACCAACAGGAATGTGATCGGCCAATTGTTCCCGGGCCACTGGGCAGGCACTTTGCCAAGCGACCCGTTGACTATCGTCGAACGCCTGCCGGAACCCGGCGTGTTTGACAACGGCGCCCACTTCTCGGTGTTCAACGGCCTGTTCCGCAGGACCACCCCGGCACGCTACGACAGCACCACGCACCTGCCGGTCGACGTCGAGGCCATGCAGCAGTTCATCTGGAACCTGGACTTCTACAAGCGCTTCACCACCATGCTGGATAGCTACTGGAACAAGGCCAACGATACTCATCGACAGTCCCTGCAAATCAGCTTCATCGCTGCTTGCAACAAGCAGGTCCAGGAAGGCTCGTTGAGCGATGCAGGTCGCCAACTGGCCTGGCAGGCTGCCGGCATCATGCAAAGCGTTCCTGGCTTGGAGATCAGGGCCTTGAACGTTTATGGCTACACCGCCACTGACTTGATGTACATCGCTACCCCGGCACAGCAGAAAGTACTGCTGTACGTGCCTGGCAACTCATCACCCTTCCATGAATTCGACGACATGGCAGGTCTGAAGACCTGGTTCGGTGACCAATGCCGTGATGCCGAAAAACGTCAAAGCCTGCGCCAGCACTTCAAACTTGCCGACACCCCGGATGGACTGGATTTCAGTGGCCTGGATACCGCCCTGGACGGCCTCGGCATTTATCCGGCCTTTCACCACCGATCGCCCAACCGCTCAGGCTTCACCGTCGACGGCCCCTGGCCCCCCGCCGAGTACGTCAACTATCGGCCGCACAAGTACAGCCCATTGCTCGAAGGTGAACTGTTCGCAGCCCTCACATTGCGACAACGCAAACGCAGCTACGCCGACGCCGATTTCATCATCACCAGCGATGCGCAAGTGACCAAGGCACGCTGGCGTGGCTATCTGGTGACCTCGATCAATCTGCTGGCGCCTCTGGCCATCGTGGTGCCCGAACTCATACCGCTGCTGGCCGTTGGCGGCATAGCGCAGTTTGGCCTGGGGCTCGATCAGGCAATCAACGGCAAGACGCTTGATGAAAAGGACGATGGCGTAGGCAACATCACGTTCGGCCTGCTCAATGCTGCGCCCCTGGCCTTGCTACCAGCGACCCGCACAAAGATCCTGTTCCCGGGCAAGTGCTCACGGTTCACCCTGCCGACGCGAGTGAACGATCAGTTGGGGTATCCCTTGAGTCCCAACAGCCCGCCCCATTTGCAAGAAGAGGGGGCTGCGGCACAGTACTTCTCCCCACCCCCATTCTCCTTGCCGCCCCCCCCACTGAATGAGAGCCCGGTAGCCAGGCAGATCACCAGAGTCATTGATCCGCAAACTGGCGGCATGCGTATGGAAGCGGTGCTGGACGAGCGCAGGGTCACAGTGGTTTACGACAGTGAACACGATGCGTTCGTCCTCGACGCAGAACGACAAAGCAGGCAACCCACCTACTACCACGTCAGTGACGGACATGACGGCCTGGCTGTGATCGAAGTCGCCAACCGGACGGTTACCGATGAGATGCGCATGAAGACACTGCATGCATTGGGCGTCGACTTGAAGCTGCCCATCGAGATTCCACCTGTCAACAGCGCCGATCTGAGGCCGCTACCCAAGCAGATTCTAAGCATATGGGTCGGTGACCAAACCCTCCCCGATGAACTACTGAAAAAGATCGAAACCAATGTCGAAAGGTTGCGGGGGACACAATATCGATATCGCCTGTACCTGTCGAATGGCAGCTCGGAAGTTTATGAAATCAACAAGACAAGGCTGGCCGAATTCAGCGATAAGCTGGAAATGAAAACGCTGGAAGACGAGCCGCTGTTTCATGACTTCAAGGAAACAGAATATTACGAGCAATATGCAAAAGCCATTGAACGCAAACACTACTCTTCGGCTTGTGATGTCCTGCGCTACCCGTTGCTGGACGCAGAGGGTGGAATATATATGGACATCGACGACGAGTTGCTCGCTGCCGAGCTGGATGACAAGGCGCTGATCAGTTCAAGCCACTTGAGCACGACCCCCGAAGGCCTGGTGCTGGGCTCCCCGGTCAGCAACGACATGATGGGAATGCATGCCGATTACAACACCAACATGATCGGCAGCCACGCAAACAACGATACGTTACAGATAATCTCTGATCGCATACGCGAACACTACCTTAACAACGAAACGTTTTATGAAAGCAGACCGTTGAAGGGTCAACCCGGTCATGAAGCCTACGTCAAGGCATTGAGCAGCATGACCGGGCCTGCCGTGCTCAATGAAGTTATTGACGATGTGAACAACGTTGAGTTGGCCAGGCTGCGCATTCAGCGACAACTCGCCAAACTTTGCCTCCTTCCTCAGAACCGGCTCAGGTTCCTGCTGCCCGATGTGTTTACGTTTAGCGATGATGCCGCGAAGACTGACCAAGCGCTCAGTAGCTTCATAGGGATCGGCAACTACCACTCGTGGGGCAGGCCCTGAAACAAACCGGGCGACTTGTGTCGCCCGTTTCATCAGCCACTGCGGTGCAGCTTGCTCATCAGCTCGGCCTCGGCCTGGGTCAGGCCGCAGCTTTCGGTCAGTTCGGCCACGCTGGCGCCCATGCCCACCAGCTTGGCCGCCTGGGTGAAGGTGACGTTATGCGGGTCGCGCTGCTCCAGTTGCTGGATCTTGTCGGGCAGTGGGGCAACCGCCACGCTCAGTTCATGCAGCGCCTCGCCCATGCGCACGGTACCGTTCTGGTAGTCGTCCAGGCGCTTGGCGAGGTCCTTGATGCGCTGGTCACGCAGCGCATCACCCTCCGCCTGCTGCGCAGCCAGCTCGCGCTGGCGCTTGCTGTAGTTGAGGAAAAACCACAGGCTCAGCGCCCAGACCAGCGCCAGGAAGATGACAGCTACCTCTAGGATCAACTCAGATGTTCTCCAGCTCGGACCATTCTTCCTCGGTCATCATCTTGTCCAGCTCGACCAGGATCAGCAGCTCGCCATTCTTGTTGCACACGCCCTGGATGAACTTGGCCGACTCTTCGTTACCCACGTTCGGCGCGGTCTCGATTTCGGACTGACGCAGGTACACCACCTCGGCCACGCTGTCGACCAGGATACCGACCACTTGCTTGTCGGCTTCGATGATGACGATACGGGTGTTGTCGGTGACTTCCGTCGGCATCAGGCCAAAGCGCTGGCGGGTGTCGATCACGGTCACCACGTTGCCGCGCAGGTTGATGATGCCCAGCACATAGCTTGGCGCACCCGGCACCGGGGCGATCTCGGTGTAGCGCAACACTTCCTGCACCTGCATCACATTGATGCCGTAGGACTCATTGTCCAGACGGAAGGTAACCCACTGCAGGATCGGATCTTCGGAACCTTGTGCAGACGACTTTTTCATTCCCCTACCCTCAAAATCCGCCATCGGCGGTGTGTTCGGTGTCATTTCTGTTTGGCATGCATCTGCTTGACCGCGCCACTGGCGATCAGCTCGGCCAGTGCGGCGACGTCGAGCAGTGCACACATGTGTTCAATCACCGTGCCGGCCAGCCACGGGCGCTGGCCACGCTGGCTGCGCCACTTGATTTCGGACGGGTCCAGGCGCAGCGAGCGGCTGACCTGGTGCACGGCCAACCCCCATTCGTAGCCCTGCACGGAAATCACGTACTGCAGGCCCTGGCGAAAATCATCGCGGTAGCGGTCGGGCATTACCCAACGCGCAGTGTCCAGCACCTTCAGGTTGCCGGCCTGGCAGGTCAGGATGCCCAGGAACCAGTCGGGCTGGCCGAACAGCGGCGTCAGTTCCTGACCTGCCAGGGTATAGATCGAACCCAGGCACACCAGCGGTACCGCCAGAGTCAGGCCGGCCACGTCGAACAGCAGGCATTCGAACGGTTCGGCGGCCCACGCCGGGCGGCCATCGACGGTGGCCGGGGGCACTGGCAGGTCAGGGGCCGGCAGGTGCACATCCACCAGCGGCACTGCCGGCTCCACGATCTGTTCTTCGGCCAGCACCGGGATGCTGGCCTGGGCCACCACCTCGCGTTCCACCACCGTCACCACCGGTGCTTCCACCGGCATCACGCTGGGCAGCACCGCCAGCCTGGGCTCGGCGAACGGCCTCGGTGAAGGGCTGGCGGTTGCTTCGGCTGGCGCCGGCCTGGCCTGCTGCACGGCATCACGCGCCTGCTCTTCGCGCACGGCTTCAGCGAACCTGTCCGCCGCTTCCGGCGCCTCGAACAGGTCTTCGGTTTCGGTGGCCTCCTGCAGCAGGCCGTCGAGGTACGACTGCAGGGCCATCTGTGGCCGGGTGCCGGTTTTCCGGGTCTGGGTCATCAGGCCACCTGCGCCGCAGTCTTGTAGGTCAGCAGGTGCTTGAGCAGCGCCCGATAGGCAATCAGCCCGCGGCTCTTGCTGTCGAATTGCGAGGGCGTAACGCCCTTGCGGCTGGCATCGCGCAGGCGCGTATCCACCGGGATGTAGCCCTGCCACACATGCTGGCCGTAGGTGTCACGCAGCAGCTTGAGCGTGCCCAGCGAGGCCTGGGTACGGCGGTCGAACAGAGTCGGCACGATCTGGTACGGCAGCGCCTGCTTGCGCGAGCGGTTGACCATGGCCAGGGTACCGACCATGCGCTCCAGGCCCTTGACCGCAAGAAATTCGGTTTGTACCGGAATCACCAGCTGCTGGCTGGCTGCCAGCGCATTGACCATCAGCACACCGAGCAAGGGTGGGCTGTCGATCAAGGCATAGTCGAAATCCTGCCACAGCTGCGCCAGACTCTTGGCGATCACCAGGCCCAGGCCGTTCTGCCCTGGTGACTGGCGCTCCAGCACCGCCAGCGCGGTGCTCGACGGCAACAGCGAGATGCGATCGTCACTGGTGGGCAGCAGCAATTGCCCGGGCAGGCCCTCGGGCACCGCCCCCTTGTGCAGGAACAGGTCGTAGCAGCTGTGTTCCAGGGCATCGGGGTTGTGCCCGAAATAGCTGGTCATCGAGCCGTGCGGGTCGAGGTCGACGACGACCACGCGCTTGCCGGCCTCGGCCAGCAGGCCGGCCAGGGCGATGGTAGTGGTGGTCTTGCCGACGCCACCTTTTTGATTGGCTACTGCCCAGACTCTCATCAAGCAAACTCTATCTATTGATTTGGCAGGGACACTGTAGAAACAACTATTCAAAAGCCTGCACGATCCCTGTGGGAGCGGGCGCGCCCGCGAACACCGGCGCAGCCGGTGCCACTCACCGCGTCTTCTGCTTCGCGGGCATGCCCGCTCCCACAGGGGGTAGCGCCATCTTCAACATCGTGTCCGTGGCAACGTCGGGGAATTGACGGATCACTGCCCCGCAACCGTTGCTGGCGTAGCCGGTGCACTTTGTGTGCCAGCCCGGCGCAATGCGGCATCCGGCGTGGCATTGGCACTGCCCGAGCCAGTCAGGCTGCGGCGCACTTCGAGGTTGCGCGAAATCACCAACACCACGCGCCGGTTGCGCGCACGGCCGTCGGCAGTGTCGTTGCTCGCCACCGGCTGGTATTCGCCATAGCCGACCGAGGCCATGCGCGCCGGGTTGACCCCTTCCATGGCCAGCAGGCGCACGATGCTCGCCGCCCGCGCCGACGACAGCTCCCAATTGGTCGGGTACTGTGCAGTGCGGATCGGCAGGTTGTCGGTAAAGCCTTCGACATGCACCGGGTTGGCGAACGGCTTGAGAATGCCGGCCACCTTCTCGATGATGGCAAATGCCTTGTCGCTAGGCATGGCATCGCCACTGCCGAACAGCAACGAGGAATTGAGCTCGATCTCGATCCACAGCTCATTGCCGCGCACGGTCATCTGGTCGCTGTTGATCAGGTCGCCAAAGGCATCGCGCACGTCATCGCTGATGGTTTTCAGCGGGTCGACACTGGTCGCCCCCAGGCCCGCCTCGGTCTGCTCGCTGTCCTTCACCAACGGCTCGGCCGGGCGCACGCTCAGCGGCCGCTCTTCGCCGATGGGGATCGGCTTCATGCTGCGCTCGGGGTCGTTGAACACGCCGAGCAAGGCCTGGGAAATGACCTTGTACTTGCCCTCGTTGATCGAGGAAATCGAGTACATCACCACGAAAAAGGCGAACAGCAACGTGATGAAGTCGGCGTACGACACCAGCCAGCGTTCGTGGTTTTCGTGTTCCTCGGTATGACGACGGCGACGCATGGGCTACTCCATGAAGCCTTGCAGCTTCAGCTCGATCGAGCGCGGGTTCTCACCCTCGGCAATCGACAGCAGGCCCTCGAGCAGCATCTCGCGGTAGCGCGACTGGCGCATGACGATGGCCTTGAGCTTGTTGGCGATCGGCAGCAGTATCAGGTTGGCGCTGGCCACGCCGTAGATGGTCGCGACAAAAGCCACGGCAATGCCGTTGCCCAGTTGCGACGGGTCGGCAAGGTTGCCCATCACGTGGATCAGGCCCATCACCGCACCAATGATACCGATGGTCGGCGCGTAGCCCCCCATGCTCTCGAACACCTTGGCAGCCTGGATATCGCGGCTTTCCTGGGTCAGGAAATCGACTTCCAGGATGCTGCGGATGGCTTCTGGCTCGGCACCATCCACCAGCAGCTGCAGGCCCTTGCGCGCATATGGGTCAGGCTCGCTGTCGGCTACCCCTTCCAGGCCCAGCAGGCCTTCCTTGCGCGCCGTCAGGCTCCAGTTGACGACACGGTCAACCCCGCCCGCCAGGTCGACCCGCGGCGGAAACAGGATCCAGCGCAGAATCTGCAAGGCACGCTTGAACGACGACAATGGCGACTGCAGCAAGGCCGCCGCCAGGGTGCCGCCCAGCACGATCAGCGCCGCCGGACCATTGATCAGCGCACCGACATGGCCGCCTTCGAGGAAATTGCCACCGACAATGGCGACAAAGGCGAGGATCAGGCCGATCAGGCTGAGCACGTCCATCAGACGCACGCCTCCACCAGGTGCTTGCCGATTTCGTCCAGGCTGTACACCGCGTCGGCCAGGTTGGCCTTGACGATGGCCATGGGCATGCCATAGATCACGCAGCTGGCTTCATCCTGGGCCCACACCGTGCTGCCGCCCTGCTTGAGCAGGCGCGCACCTTCGCGGCCATCGGCGCCCATGCCGGTAAGCACCACCGACAGCACCTTGTCGCCATACGACTTGGCCGCAGAGGCGAAGGTGATGTCCACGCACGGTTTGTAGTTCAGGCGCTCGTCACCGGGCAGGATCTTCACCGCGCCACGGCCGTCGATCATCATCTGCTTGCCACCGGGCGCCAGCAGGGCCAGGCCCGGGCGCAGCATGTCGCCGTCCTCGGCTTCCTTGACGCTGATGCGGCACAGCTTGTCCAGGCGTTCGGCAAAGGCCTTGGTGAAGGCCGCCGGCATGTGCTGGATCAGCACGATCGGTGCCGGGAAGTTGGCCGGCAGCTGGGTCAGCACCCGCTGCAGGGCGACCGGGCCGCCCGTGGAGGTACCGATGGCCACCAGTTTGTAAGGCTTGCGCTTGGGTGCCGGCGAGTGCGCTGGCGCCGCTGCCGGTGCCGCCGCACGGGCAGGCGCAGGCGTGCGCGCCGCTGCCGGGCTGGCAAGACTGCTGGCAGGGGTGTGGCTGCTGCTTGCCGGCACAGGTGCGGCGACCGGCGCATGGCTGGCATAGCTGCCAAAACGGCGATTGCTGCGGGAAATGGTATGCACCTTCTCGCACAGCAACTGCTTGACCTTCTCGGGGTTGCGCGAAATGTCCTCGAAGTTCTTCGGCAGGTAATCCACCGCACCGGCATCCAGCGCATCGAGGGTGACACGGGCGCCTTCGTGGGTCAGCGACGAAAACATCAACACCGGCGTCGGGCAGCGCTGCATGATGTGCCGCACCGCAGTGATGCCGTCCATCATGGGCATTTCGTAGTCCATGGTGATGACATCGGGCTTGAGCGCCAGCGCCTGGTCGATTGCTTCCTTGCCGTTGGTCGCGGTACCCACTACCTGGATCGTCGGATCCGCCGAGAGGATTTCCGAGACGCGGCGGCGGAAGAAACCGGAATCATCCACCACCAGGACCTTGACTGCCATAAACACTCCATTAGGCGGCGCAACCCGCCAGGGTGCGCCACCGAAATCAAATACGCCGCGCGGCGTAACGCTTGAGCATGCTCGGGACGTCGAGAATCAACGCGATGCGACCGTCGCCAGTGATGGTGGCCCCGGACATGCCCGGGGTGCCCTGCAACATCTTGCCCAGCGGCTTGATTACCACTTCTTCCTGGCCAACCAGTTGATCGACGACAAAGCCGATGCGCTGGGTGCCGACCGACAGGATCACCACATGGCCCTCGTGCTGCTCTTCGTGCACCTGGCCCTGGACCAGCCAGCGCTTGAGGTAGAACAGCGGCAGCGCCTTGTCACGCACGATCACCACTTCCTGGCCGTCGACCACGTTGGTGCGCGACAGGTCGAGGTGGAAGATCTCGTTGACGTTTACCAGCGGGAAAGCAAACGCCTGGTTGCCCAGCATCACCATCAAGGTGGGCATGATCGCCAGGGTCAGCGGCACCTTGATGACGATCTTCGAGCCCTGGCCCTTGGCCGAGAAGATGTTGATCGAGCCGTTGAGCTGGGAGATCTTGGTCTTGACCACATCCATGCCCACGCCACGACCGGACACGTCGGAAATCTCGGTCTTGGTCGAGAAGCCCGGGGCGAAGATCAGGTTGTAGCAGTCCGACTCGCTCAGGCGGTCGGCGGCATCCTTGTCCATGAGGCCCTTTTCCACGGCCTTGGCGCGCAGGATGTTGGGGTCCATGCCTTTGCCGTCGTCCGAGATCGACAGCAGAATGTGGTCGCCTTCCTGTTCGGCCGACAGCACCACACGGCCGGTGCGCGCCTTGCCGGACGCTTCACGCTCATCGGGCATTTCCACACCATGGTCGACGGCGTTGCGCACCAGGTGCACCAACGGGTCGGCCAGGGCCTCGACCAGGTTCTTGTCCAGGTCGGTCTCTTCGCCGACCAGCTCCAGGTTGATCTCTTTCTTCAGCTGGCGGGCCAGGTCACGCACCAGGCGCGGGAAGCGGCCGAAGACTTTCTTGATCGGCTGCATGCGGGTTTTCATCACCGCGGTCTGCAGGTCGGCGGTGACCACGTCAAGGTTGGACACGGCCTTGGACATGGCCTCGTCGCCGCTGTTCAGGCCCAGGCGCACCAGGCGGTTACGTACCAGCACCAGTTCGCCGACCATGTTCATGATCTCGTCCAGGCGTGCGGTATCGACCCGTACGGTGGTCTCCGCTTCGCTGGCGCCATGCTTGTCGGCGGCCGCGGCCGGGGCGCGGGGTGCTGCGGCAGGTTTGCTGGCAGGTGCCGGCGTAGCTGCGGCTGGCTTGGCCACGGGCTGGCTGTCGGCCTTGGCCGCTGCCGGCGCTTGCGCCTTGGCCGCAGCCGGGGCTTCGACGGCGGCAACGTCGCTACCGAACTTGCCCTTGCCATGCAGTTGGTCCAGCAGCGCCTCGAACTCGTGCTCGCTGATGTCGTCGCCGCCAGCATGGGTGTCCGCTGCGGCAGGCGCTGGCGCCTTGGCGCCGGGCAAGGCATCGGCCTGGAAGGTGCCCTTGCCATGCAACTGGTCCAGCAGCGATTCGAATTCGGCGTCGGTAATTTCGTCGCTGGCCGTTTCCGGCGCGCTGACAACCGGCTGCGCAGCCACCTCGGCGCTGAACTGGCCTTTGCCGTGCAACTGGTCGAGCAGCGACTCGAACTCGGCGTCGGTGATTTCGTCACCTTCACCGCTGACAGTCTCGCCCTGCATCTGCTCGTCGGCCGCAGCTTGTGCCTTGACCGCATCGAGCGAATCGAGCAGCTGTTCGAACTCGCTGTCGGTGATGTCCTGCTCCTCGGCTGGCGCCTCGGCAACCGGCGCCGGCGCCGCAGCGGCAGGCACTTCAACGCTTTCGGCGCCGCCCGGCTCGGCCAGGCGCGACAACGCCGCCAACAGCTCGGGGGTAGCCGCGGTCACTTCAGTGCGCTCGCGCACCTGGCCAAACATGCTGTTGACCGTATCCAGTGCCTCGAGCACCACATCCATCAGTTCCGCGTCGACCCGGCGCTCACCTTTGCGCAGGACGTCGAACACGTTCTCGGCGATATGGCAGCACTCCACCAGCTCGTTCAGCTGAAGGAAGCCGGCGCCCCCTTTTACAGTGTGGAAACCGCGAAAGATCGCATTGAGCAGGTCGGCATCGTCGGGCCGGCTTTCCAGCTCGACCAGTTGCTCGGACAGTTGCTCAAGAATTTCGCCGGCTTCTACCAGGAAATCCTGGAGGATTTCTTCATCGGCGCCGAAGCTCATCAAACGTGCTCCTTAAAAACCAAGGCTGGACAGCAGATCATCGACATCGTCCTGACCGGACACGACGTCTTCACGCTTATCGGCATGAATCTGCGGACCTTCACCCCGAGTCGGATGTTTTTCTCGATCTTTTTCTGCACGCAGTTGATCGTGGTCATGCTGGATACCGGCAAAGCGGTCGACCTGGCTGGCCATCAGCACCAGTTTGAGCAGGTTGCTTTCCACCTCGGTGACCAGGTTGGTGACGCGCTTGATCACCTGGCCGGTCAGGTCCTGATAGTCCTGAGCCAGCAGAATGTCGTTGAGGTGGCCGGCGACCTTGCGGTTACCTTCGGCACTGTGCGTCAGGAAACTGTCGACGCGCTTGACCAGCTCACGGAACTCCGGCGCAGCGACTTCGCGGCGCATGAAGCGCTGCCAGTCGGCGCTCAGGGCCTTGGCCTCGCTGGCCAGCTCGTTGAGCACCGGGGTGCTTTCCTCGACCAGGTCCATGGTGCGGTTGGCCGCGCCCTCGGTAAGCCTGACCACATACGACAGGCGCTCGGTGGCGTCGGTTATCTGCGACACCTCCTCGGCCTGCGGCATGGTCGGGTCGATCTGGAAACTGACGATGGCACTGTGCAGCTCGCGGGTCAGCTTGCCGACTTCCTGGTACAGGCCGCGGTCGCGGGTCTGGTTCAGCTCGTGAATCAGCTGCACCGCCTCGCCGAAACGGCCTCGCTCCAGGCTCTCAACCAGCTCCTGGGCATGCTTCTTCAGGGTCGATTCGAACTCGCCCAAAGACGTTTGTGATGAATCCATGGCGCGCCCCCCTGACGTGACTCAGCCGTTGACGCGTTCGAAGATCTTCTCGATCTTTTCTTTGAGCACCTGGGCGGTGAACGGCTTGACCACATAGCCGTTGACCCCGGCCTGGGCCGCTTCGATGATCTGGTCGCGCTTGGCCTCGGCCGTCACCATCAGGACCGGCATGGTTTTCAGCTTGTCGCTGGCACGCACTTTACGCAGCAGGTCGATGCCGGACATGCCGGGCATGTTCCAGTCGGTCACGAGGAAATCAAAGTGGCCGTTTTCCAGCATCGGCAGCGCCGTGGTGCCATCATCGGCTTCTTCGGTGTTGGTGAAGCCCAGGTCACGCAACAGGTTCTTGATGATCCGCCGCATCGTCGAAAAGTCGTCAACGATGAGGATTTTCATATCTTTGTTCAAGTAGACCTCCAAGCAGTCTCAAACGCGCTCGGTCCCGAGCGCGCATTCAATCAATTCGGTGCAACATGGAAAACGCACGTGGAAAAAGACGGCAATGCCAGCGGGCTCAACGCGCCCGCCATTCCCCCAGGCGGCTGCGCAGGCGCGCGGCACACTGGCTGTGCAACTGGCTGACCCGCGACTCGCTGACCCCAAGCACCTCACCGATTTCCTTGAGGTTCAGCTCTTCGTCGTAGTACAGCGCCAGCACCAGGCGTTCACGCTCCGGCAGGTTGGCGATGGCCTCGGTCAGGGCAACCTGGAAGCGCTCGTCCTCCAGGCCACGCGCAGGCTCGACCTGGCCGCTGGCGCCGTCCTCATGCAGCCCTTCGTGCTCGCCGTCCTGCAGCAGGTCGTCGAAACTGAACAGGCGGCTGCCCAGGGTATCGTTCAAGATCCCGTAGTAATCATCGAGACTCAATTGGAGTTCGGCAGCAACTTCATGATCTTTAGCGTCGCGACCGGTTCTGGCCTCCACGGCACGCATCGCGTCACTGACCATGCGCGTGTTGCGGTGCACCGAACGCGGCGCCCAGTCACCCTTGCGCACTTCATCGAGCATGGCCCCGCGAATGCGGATGCCGGCGTAGGTTTCAAAGCTGGCGCCCTTGCTGGCGTCATACTTGTTGGCCACTTCCAGCAGGCCGATCATGCCGGCCTGGATCAAGTCCTCGACCTGCACGTTGGCCGGCAGCCGCGCCAGCAAGTGGTAGGCGATGCGCTTGACCAGCGGGGCGTAACGCTCGATCAGCTCGTACTGGGCGTCTTTCGACGCGCGGCTATACATCTTGAAACCGCTGGCATTCATAACACAGGTCCCGCGCTGGTGGGTTGCACCAGGCGCTCGACAAAGAACTCCAGATGACCGCGCGGGTTGGCCGGCAGCGGCCAGCTGTCGACCTTCTGGGCAATCGCCTTGAATGCCAGCGCGCACTTGGAGCGAGGGAAGGCTTCGTAAACCGCGCGCTGCTTCTGCACTGCCTTGCGCACGCACTCGTCATACGGCACGGCGCCCACGTACTGCAGGGCAACGTCGAGGAAGCGGTCGGTGACCTTGGTCAGCTTGGCGAACAGGTTGCGCCCTTCCTGCGGGCTTTGTGCCATGTTGGCCAGCACACGGAAGCGGTTCATGCCGTAGTCGCGGTTAAGCAGCTTGATCAGGGCGTAGGCATCGGTGATAGAGGTGGGTTCGTCGCACACCACCAGCAGCACTTCCTGGGCGGCGCGGACGAAGCTGACCACCGAGTCACCGATACCGGCCGCGGTGTCGATCACCAGCACGTCCAGGTTGTCGCCGACTTCGCTGAAGGCCTGGATCAACCCGGCATGCTGGGCCGGGGCCAGGTGCACCATGCTCTGCGTGCCCGAGGCCGCCGGCACGATGCGCACCCCGCCCGGCCCCTGCAACATCACGTCGCGCAGCTCGCAGCGCCCTTCGATGACATCGGCCAGCGTCCGCTTGGGGGTCAGCCCCAGCAGCACGTCGACATTGGCCAGGCCCAGGTCGGCGTCAAGCAGCATGACCCTGCGACCAAGCTCGGCCAGCGCCAGGGACAGGTTCACTGAAACGTTAGTCTTGCCGACGCCACCTTTGCCACCGGTCACGGCGATCACCTGTACGGGATGCATGCTACCCATGTCTGTTCTTTACCTTGTCTCGCTGGGACTCAGGCCACACGTAGGGCAATTCTGCGTACCCTTTGGCATAGCTACCTTGCACACGCTTCATCATCAACCCGCTCGCCGTGGGTTGTGATAGAGATCAGCGAACATGTCGGCCATGGCCTCTTCGCTGGGCTCGTCCTGCTGCTGCACATTGACCGCGCGGGTAACCAGCTGGTGCCCGCGAGGCAGGTGCAGGTCGTCAGGAATGCGCGGCCCATCGGTCAGGTAGGCCACTGGCAGTTCGTGACTGATGGCAAGGCTCAGCACGTCGCCAAGGCTCGCCGTTTCATCGAGTTTGGTCAGGATGCAACCGGCCAGGCCGCAGCGCTTGTAGCTGTGGTAGGCGGCAGTCAGCACCTGCTTCTGGCTGGTGGTGGCCAGCACCAGGTAGTTCTTGGCGGCAATGCCCCGCCCGGCCAGGGTTTCCAGTTGCAGGCGCAGGGCCGGGTCGCTGGCTTGCAGGCCGGCGGTATCGATCAGCACCACGCGCTTGCGCAACAGCGGCTCCAGCGCCGCGGCCAACGACTGGCCCGGGTCGACATAGGTCACCGGCACGTTGAGGATACGGCCCAGCGTCTTGAGCTGTTCCTGGGCGCCGATGCGGAAGCTGTCCATGCTCACCAGCGCCAGGTTCTGCGCGCCGTACTTGAGCACGTAGCGGGCGGCCAGCTTGGCCAGGGTGGTGGTCTTGCCCATGCCGGCCGGGCCGACCATGGCGATCACCCCGCCCTCTTCGATCGGCTCGATCTCGGGAATTTCGATCATCCGCGCCAGGTGCGCCAGCAGCATGCGCCAGGCCTGACGTGGCTCGTCGATCTCGGCGGTCAGGTCAAGCAGCTCGCGGGCGATCGGCCCGGACAGGCCGATGCGCTGCAGGCGGCGCCAGACCGTGGCCTGCTGCGGCTTGCTGCCCTGCAGCTGATTCCAGGCCAGCGAACCGAGCTGCACTTCCAGCAGCTCGCGCAGGCCCGACAGCTCGGAGCGCATGGCATCGAACAGGCGTGGGTCGACCGGTGCCGAGGCAGGGGCTGGCGCAACGGCCTCGGGCGCATCGACGTGCGGTTCGATCAATGGCTCGGCGGCGGTCAGCGATTGCCCGGCGAACAATTGGCGGTTGTTGTCACTGCTGTCCTGGCGGTGGCCCAGTTCGGCCTGGGCAGTGGCGATGCGCGTATGGGTCTTGCGCAGCTCTTCTTCCAGCTCGGCATTGGGCACACGCGGGGCCAGGGCGGACAGCTTGTAGTCCAGCGCAGCCGTCAGTTCGACACCGCCGGCGATGCGGCGGTTGCCGATGATCGCGGCATCGGCGCCCAGCTCATCGCGGACCAGCTTCATGGCCTGACGCATATCGGCGGCGAAAAATCGCTTAACTTGCATTATCCACTACCTCAGCCGTTAGGGCCCACGGTGGCAACGATGGTGACTTGCTTGTTGTCAGGTATTTCCTGATACGCCAGAACATGCAAATTCGGTACAGCCAGGCGACCGAAACGCGACAGCATGGCGCGGATCGGGCCGGCGACCAGCAGGATGGCCGGCTGGCCCTGCATTTCCTGGCGCTGGGCCGCTTCGATCAACGAACGCTGCAGCTTCTCGGCCATGCTCGGTTCCAGAAGAACACCGTCTTCCTGACCTTGCCCGGCCCTTTGCAGACTATTCAGCAAAATCTGTTCCAACCTTGGCTCCAGGGTAATCACTGGCAGCTCCGACTCAACGCCGACAATGCTTTGCACGATGGCGCGACACAATCCGACGCGCACTGCGGCCACCAGCGCGGCGGTATCTTGACTCTTGCCGGCGTTGTTCGCGATCGCCTCGGCGATACTGCGAATATCGCGCACTGGCACCTGTTCCGACAACAACGCTTGCAGCACCTTCAGCAGGCCCGACAAGGAAATGACACCTGGCACCAGCTCCTCTGCAAGTTTAGGCGATGCCTTGGCCAGCACCTGCAACAGTTGCTGGACCTCTTCGTGGCCGATCAGCTCGTGGCAGTGCTTCTGCAGGATCTGGTTGAGGTGGGTGGCCACCACGGTGCTGGCGTCGACCACGGTGTAGCCCAGCGACTGCGCCTGGGAACGCTGGCCAACGTCGATCCACACCGCCTCCAGGCCAAACGCCGGGTCGCGTGCGGCAATGCCGTTGAGGGTGCCGAACACCTGCCCCGGGTTGATGGCCAGCTCACGATCCGGGTAGATCTCGGCCTCGGCCAGGATCACCCCCATCAAGGTCAGGCGATAGGCGCTGGGCTGCAGGTCGAGGTTGTCGCGGATGTGCACGGTGGGCATGAGGAAGCCCAGGTCTTGCGACAGTTTCTTGCGCACGCCCTTGATCCGCGCCAGCAATTGGCCGCCCTGGTTGCGATCGACCAGCGGAATCAGCCGGTAGCCAACCTCAAGGCCGATCATGTCGATGGGCGTGACGTCGTCCCAGCCCAGTTCCTTGGTCTCCAGTGCACGCTGCGGCGAGGGCAGCAGGTCCTGCTGGCGCTGCGCCTCTTGCTGCGCCTGCAGCCTGGCTTTCTGCTGCTTCTTCCACACCAGGTAGGCACCGCCACCGGCCAGCAGGCCGAGGCTGAGGAAAGCCACATGCGGCATGCCCGGCACCAGGCCCATGACGATCATCAGCGCGCCGGAAACCGCCAGGGCCTTGGGCGAGTCGAACATCTGCCGGTTGATCAGCTTGCCCATGTCCTCGGAGCCCGAGGCCCGGGTAACCATGATCGCGGCAGCGGTAGACAGCAGCAGTGATGGCAATTGCGCCACCAAACCGTCACCGATGGTCAGCAAGGCGTATACCTTGCCGGCCTCACCGAAGCTCATGCCGTGCTGCAGCATGCCGATCAGCATGCCGCCGATCAGGTTGATGAACAGGATCAGCAGGCCGGCGATGGCGTCACCGCGGACGAACTTGCTGGCACCGTCCATCGAACCGTAGAACTCGGCTTCCTGCGCCACTTCGGCACGACGGTGTTTGGCCTGGGCCTGGTCGATCAGGCCGGCGTTGAGGTCGGCGTCGATGGCCATCTGCTTGCCGGGCATGGCGTCGAGGGTGAAACGCGCGCTCACTTCCGAGATACGCCCGGCGCCCTTGGTCACCACCACGAAGTTGATGATCATGAGGATGGCGAACACCACGGCACCGACCACATAGTTACCGCCGATCACCACCTCGCCGAAGGCCTGGATCACCTTGCCGGCAGCGCCGTGGCCCTCCTGGCCGTGCAGCATCACTACCCGGGTGGAAGCCACGTTCAGGGCCAGGCGCAACAACGTGGCCACCAGCAGGATGGTGGGGAACGCGGCGAAGTCGAGCGGGCGCAGGGCGTAAACGCAAACCAGCAGGACCACGATCGACAAGGCGATGTTGAAGGTGAAGAACACGTCGAGCAGGAACGGTGGTATTGGCAGCATCATCATTGCCAACATCACCAGCAGCAACAGCGGCACACCCAGGTTGCCCCGGCCGAGCCCGGCCAGGTTGTTACGGGCGTTGCTGATTAACTGAGTGCGATCCACCGCGAGTCCTCTTGATGCAAAACTTTGACGCACAGGCGGCGCCTGGCGCTGGCTTTGCAAGAAGCTTTCCAACTTTGCTCGACGGGGGATTTATGTTGCCTGTTCCGGCCTCTTCGCGGGCACGCCCGCTCCCACAGGGACCTCACAGCTGGACACCGCACCTGTGGGAGCGGGCGTGCCCGCGAAAGGGCCAGAAGCCCTGACACAAGGTCAACTGTCGCGACGCAGGTCCGGCGGTATCGGCAGGTCGTCTTTCAGCGGCTCCGGCCGCTTGCCCTTGCCGGCCCGGTACTGGCGGATCTGGAACACATAGGCCAGCACCTGCGCCACCGCCAGGTACAAGCCGGCAGGGATTTCCTGCTCCAGCTCGGTGGAGTAATAGATCGCCCGCGCCAGGGCTGGCGATTCGAGGATCTGGATCTTGTGCTCCACACCGATCTCGCGAATCTTCAAGGCCATGAAGTCGCTGCCCTTGGCCAGCAGCAACGGCGCCGCCCCGCCCTTCTCCGGGTCGTACTGCAAGGCCACCGCATAATGTGTCGGGTTGGTGATGATCACATCAGCCTCCGGCACCGCCGCCATCATGCGCCGCTGCGACATTTCGCGCTGCAACTGGCGAATACGCTGCTTGACCTCGGGCTTGCCTTCGCTGTCCTTGTACTCGTCCTTGACCTCCTGCTTGGTCATCTTCATTTTCTTGTGCGTCTGCCACAGCTGGAACGGCACGTCTGCCGCCGCAATCAGCAGCAGCCCGGCCGACATCCACAACGCACTCCAACCCACGACCTGCAGGCTGTGAATGATCGCCTGCTCCAGCGGCTCGTTGGCGATCGACAGCAAGGCCTGGCGATCGCTGATCAGCACCACCACCGCGACCACCAGGATCACGAAGAACTTGGCAAGCGCCTTGAGCAGCTCGGTCAGGGCATGCATCGAGAACATGCGCTTGATCCCCGACAGCGGGTTCATGCGGCTGAACTTGGGTTGCAACAGGCTGCCGGAGAACAGGAAACCGCTCAGGGCGATAGGCGCCACGAAGGAGATCACGAACAGCAGGATCAGCACCGGCTGCGTCGCCCATATCGCCATCTTGCCCGAGGCCATCAGGAAGGCGCCCATCGCACGCTCGTCAACGATGATGTCGCGGGTCAGGCTGAAGTTCATGCGCATCATTTCCAGCAGCGTCTCGGCCAGGTGGCCGCCGAACGCCAGCAGGCCACCGGCGCCGGCCAGGGTCACCGCCACCGTGTTCAGCTCCTTGGAGCGCGCGATCTCGCCTTTCTCGCGGGCATCGCGCTTGCGTTTCTCGGTGGGGTCTTCCGTCTTGTCCTGACCGCTCTCGCTTTCCGCCATGCTCAGCGCGCCCTCGCCAGTTCACGCAGCCATTGCAGCGCTTCGCTGGCCAACGCCTGGTAGTGGGACAGCACATCGGCCAGGCCGACCCAGAAAATGAACATGCCCATGACCAGGGTCAGCGGGAAACCGATGGAGAAGATGTTCAGCTGTGGCGCGGCACGGGTCATTACACCAAAGGCAATGTTCACCACCAGCAGCGCAGCGATGACCGGAAGAATCAGCAGCAGGCCGGCGGCGAACACCCAGCCCAGGCGCCCGGCCAGCTCCCAGAAATGGTTGACCACCAGCGCATTGCCCACCGGCAAGGTGGTGAAGCTTTCGGTCAGCACCTCGAACACCACCAGGTGGCCATTCATCAACAGGAACAACACGCTCACCAGCATGGTCATGAACTGGCTGATCACCGTGACGTTGACACCGTTGGCCGGGTCGACCATCGAAGCGAAGGCCATGCCCATCTGCACCGCCACGATCTGCCCGGCGATCACGAAGACCTGGAACAGCAGCTGCAAGGCCAGGCCGAACAGCGCGCCAACGATGATCTGTTCGGCGCACAGCAGCAAACCGCGCAGGCTCAACGGGTCGAATTCAGGCAGCGGCGGCAGCGCCGGCACGATCACCACGGTAATCGCCACTGCCACGTACAGGCGCACCCGTGCCGGCAGCATGCGCGTGCCGAAGATCGGCATGGTCATCAGCACCGCAGTCACCCTGAACAACGGCAGGATGAAGGTGGCAACCCAGGTGCCGATCTGCGTGTCGGTCAGCTCCAGCATCGCCGCGTCAACCGATCAGCTGCGGGATGTTGGTATAGAGGCTGGTGATGTATTCCATGAACTTCTGCACCAGCCACGGCCCGGCGATGATCAGCGTGACCAGCATCACCAGCAGGCGCGGCAGGAAACTCAGTGTCTGTTCGTTGATCTGCGTGGCGGCCTGGAACATCGCTACCACCAGGCCCACCAGCAGGCTCGGCACCACCAGCACGGCAACCATCAGGGTGGTCAGCCACAGCGCATCACGGAACAGGTCGACAGCGATTTCAGGTGTCATCGGCGGCTCTCCTTGACGGCGTCAGACGCCGCCGAAACTGCTGGCCAAGGTGCCCATGATCAGCGCCCAGCCATCGACCAGCACGAACAGCATGATCTTGAACGGCAGCGAAATGATCAGCGGCGACAGCATCATCATACCCATGGCCATCAGCACACTGGCCACCACCATGTCGATGATCAGGAACGGGATGAAAATCATGAAACCGATCTGGAACGCAGTCTTCAGTTCGGAGGTGACGAACGCCGGCACCAGAATCGTCAGCGGCACCTGGTCCGGGCCGGCGATATCGGTACGCTTGGACAGACGCATGAACAAGTCGAGGTCGCTTTGCCGGGTTTGCGCCAGCATGAAATCCTTGAGCGGCCCCTGGGCCTTGTCGATGGCCTGCTGGGCGGTCATCTGCTCCTTCAGGTACGGCTGCAGCGCGTCCTGGTTCACCCGGTCGAACACCGGGGCCATGATGAACATGGTCAGGAACAGCGCCATACCAGTCAGCAACTGGTTCGACGGCGTCTGCTGCAGGCCCAGCGCCTGGCGCAGGATCGAGAACACGATGATGATGCGGGTGAAGCTGGTCATCAGGATGACGAACGCCGGGATGAAACTGAGCGCCGTCATGATCAGCAGGATCTGCAGGCTGACCGAATACTCCTGCTGCCCGTCCGGGGTATTGGACAGGGTAATGGCCGGGATCGACAGCGGGTCGGCGGCCAAGGCCAGCGGCGCAACCAGCAACAGCGCCAAAATCAGCAACATACGCAGCGCGCCGCTCATCACGTGTTGTCCTTAGGGTTCTTGCCCATCAACTCCATCAGCCGCTGGGCGAACTCCGGCGTCGCCTGGCGGGCGCTTTCCGGCACTTCCACGGGTTCGGCCAGCACATGCAGGGCCTCGATGCTGCCAGGAGTATGGCCGATCAGGATCTGCTCCTTGCCCACCTGCACCAGCAGCAGGCGGTCACGCGGGCCGATGGCCCGGCTGCCGACGATCTCGATCACCTGCCCGCCCTTCACCGCCGTGCTCTGCAAACGCCGCAGCAACCAGGCCAGGAAGAAGATCAGGCCGACCACCAGCAGCAGGCCGAAAACCATCTGCGCCAGCTGCCCGCCGAGGCTGCCAGGCGCAGTTGGGGTTGCCGCCGGCGTGGCCGCGGCCAGGCAGGCCTGGCTGGCAAGCAGCGCGGCGAGCGCCGCGATGGCGCGCATCGTGCCCTTCACTCAGCGCAGCTTCTTGATACGTTCGCTGGGGCTGATCACGTCGGTCAGGCGGATGCCGAACTTTTCGTTGACCACCACCACTTCGCCGTGGGCGATCAGCGTACCGTTGACCAGCACGTCGAGCGGCTCGCCGGCCAGGCGATCGAGCTCGATCACCGAGCCCTGGTTGAGCTGCAGCAGGTTGCGGATATTGATCTCGGTACTGCCCACTTCCATGGAAATGTTCACCGGGATATCCAGGATCACGTCCAGGTTAGGGCCTTCGAGGCTGACGTTCTCGTTCGGCTTCGGCGAGCTGGCGAACTCCTCCATCGGCAGTCGGCCCGGGCCGCTGGTGCTGCTACCGGTGTCACCACCCAGCAGTGCATCGATATCCGCCTGGCCGGCTGCACCGGTTTCTTCCAGTGCCGCAGCCCATTCATCGGCCAGAGCCTGGTCCTCTGCGGAGGTAATCTCGTTTTCGTTAGCCATGGTTTCCTCGACAGGCATTCAATTCGTAATGAGCGACCGGCACGCCGTCAGCGGCGTTCGATCGGGTCGATGATCTGCAGCGCCAGGTTGCCCTTGTGCGAACCCAGGCGCGCCTTGAACGAAGGCACGCCGTTGGCGCGCAGCACCAGGTGCTCGGGCAGTTCCACCGGGATCACGTCGCCGGGTTGCATGTGCAGGATGTCGCGCAGCTTGAGCTGGCGCCGGGCGACCGTGGCGGTCAGCGGCACGGCCACGTCCAGCACGTCCTCGCGCAGGGCCTTGACCCAGCGCTCGTCCTGGTCGTCCAGGTCGGACTGGAAACCGGCATCGAGCATTTCCCGTACCGGCTCGATCATCGAGTACGGCATGGTCACGTGCAGGTCACCGCCCCCACCGTCCAGCTCGATGTGGAACGTGGACACCACCACCGCCTCGCTGGGGCCGACAATGTTGGCCATGGCCGGGTTGACCTCGGAGTTCATGTACTCGAAGGTGACCGGCATGATTGCCTGCCAGGCTTCCTTGAGGTCGACGAAGCACTGGTCCAGCACCATGCGCACCACCCGCAATTCGGTGGGGGTGAACTCGCGCCCCTCGATCTTGGCGTGGCGGCCGTCGCCGCCGAAGAAGTTGTCCACCAGCTTGAACACCAGCTTGGCGTCGAGAATGAACAGCGAGGTGCCGCGCAGCGGCTTGATCTTGACCAGGTTGAGGCTGGTCGGCACATACAGCGAATGCACGTATTCGCCAAATTTCATCACCTGCACGCCACCCACCGCCACGTCGGCGGAACGGCGCAGCAGGTTGAACATGCTGATGCGGGTGTAACGGGCGAAACGCTCGTTGATCATTTCCAGGGTCGGCATGCGACCCCGCACGATACGGTCCTGACTGGTCAGGTCGTAGCTTTTGATGCTGCCAGGCTCGGATGCACTCTCGGTCTGCACCAGCCCGTCGTCGACGCCATGCAACAGGGCATCGATTTCATCCTGGGACAGCAGGTCCTGTACGGCCATTGCGGACTCCTACTGCAATACGAAATTGGTGAACAGCAACTGGTCGACGACCGGCTTGCCGACTTCCTTCTGCGCCACTTCCTGAACCACCGCGGTGGCCTTCTGACGCAGCATTTCCTGGCCGACCGGGCTACCGGCCAGGGTATCGAAGCCTTGCCCGGAGAACATCATCACCAGGTTGTTGCGAATCACCGGCATATGCACCTTGAGGGCATCCAGGTCGGCCTGGTTGCGCGCTTGCAGGGTGATGCTCACCTGCATGTAGCGCTGGCGACCGTTCTGGTTGAAGTTGACCACGAAGGCCGGGGCCAGCGCTTCGTAGATAGCCGCCGGCTTGACGTTGCTGGCTGCAGTGTCGGCGGCCGGAGCCGGCTCGCTCTTGTGCATGATGAACCAGGTAGCGCCCACCGAAAGGCCGATCGCCAGCAACAGGCCCACTACTGCCAGCAGGATCAGCTTGAGTTTGCCTTTAGTGGCGGGGTCTTTGACTGCTTCGCTCTTCGCCATGCCAATAATCCGTCGTCCATCGGGGGTTCAAGGGAGGATGGCTTGGCTTGAGCAAGTGTTATGCCAGATTTTGCAGAGGATGGGTTCCAGCAGGTTTTACGGTGCTGCCATCTTCGCGGGCACGCCCGCTCCCACAGGACCGTGCAGTACCTATGGGAGCGGGCGTGCCCGCGAAGAGGCCAGCTCAGGCTAACGGTTATCAGGCGTAATAATCGACCGCACTGTCGCCAACAACCACCTGGTGCTCAACAGGCCGGGCGCTATCGACTGCCTCGCCGCCATCCTGCCCGGCCCGCCGCGCCGCCACCCCGGACAGGTTGCTGCCCTGCGCCTGCCCCTGTTGCTGTTGCTGCCCGCGCGACTGGTCGGCCACGTTGACATCCGGCTGCGCCAGCCCCTGCTGGGCGAACAGCTCGCGCAGGCGGTGCACCTGGCTGTCGAGGGCGTCACGCACGCCGGCGTGACCGCTGATGAAAGTGACCTGGGTCGACTGGTCCGTCGCAACATTGACGCGAATGTCCAGGCGGCCCAGTTCCGCCGGCTCCAGCTGGATATCCGCCGACTTGAGGTTCTGGCTGGACAAATACATGACCCGGTTGACCAGGCCCTCGGCCCAGGCGCCCTGGTTCATCGGCAGCGGCTGATGCAACGGGCTGGTATTGGCCGGGACGGCATTGGCGGTCTTGGCCGTGGCGGCCTGGGTCAGGTTGGCCAGGCGGTTGGCAAAATCGTCGACACGCGTATCGCTACCAGCGCTCTTGGTGTCCTTCAGGCCATCCTCGAGCAATCCGGCAAAGGCCTTGTCGCCAGCCTCGCCCGCTTCACCCTCGGCATTCTCGACCATATTCGCCAAGGTATTGACGGCCATCTGCGCTTCCTCGCCCTGAGCCTGTGAAGGGTCCAGGGCATGCGCCGAGGTCGCCCCTTTGGCCTGGGCGCTGTGCTCCAGCGCCAGGCGCAAGGTAGGCAGGTTGGCCAGCGGGTCGGCTTCAGGGTCAAAAACTTCCTCGGTGACCGGTTCCTCGGGCAGTGCGGCCGTAACCTGCGTCGTGGCAGCCTGCAATACCGGCGCCACCGCCTCGGCCTGTGCCTGGATCAGGTGTGCGCCAGGCAGGGCATCGCTGACCTGGCCAGCCACCAAGCTGGCATCGCGCAAGCCGGTGTCGGCCTGAACCTGGTCGTCAGCTGGCAATTGTTTGCCGTCATCGGCAACCGCGGGCGTGTCGACGGGGTCTTTCTTGCCACCCTGAGCCGCCTCGGATTTGTCCCTGGGCTTGGCCTGGGCAACCTTGTCGTCTTGCCCGGCGGCCTTGTCGCGACCCTGCCTGGCCATCACCTGGCCGAAGCCGTCGCCCTTGTCGCCCGGCGCCTGCAGCAGCTTGTCGGCCGGGGCGTTGGCAGAACGCGAGGTGTTGGCAATGGCGTTGCCTTGCAACAGTGGGTTGGGTGCGACAGGCATCGAGCGGTCTCCGCGCCAGAAACAAAAAAATCATCCAGCCAGAAACAGGCAAAACTCGCGCCAAGTCGTGCATCAACCCGCCGAAATGCGTTGCTGCTCATCCCGGTAGAAGCGCTGCACCTCGACGAACTCCAGGTCGATGCGGTTGATCAGGTCCTCGATGCCATACAGCGGGGGCCGCCGCGCGCGCTCTTCCAGCTGCTGACACAGGCTGGCCAATGCAACCGCGCCCATGTTGCTGCTGCTCCCTTTGAAACTGTGGGCCGCAGAACCGAGCTCTTCGGCACTTTTGGCCGCATGCAACTGGCCCAGGCGCCGTTCGGAGTCGTCTAGAAACGTTTGCACCAACTGCAGGTAGCCATCTTCCATGACCTCACGCAGGTCACTGAGTACCTTGTGGTCAATATGCATGTCAGTCACTTGTTCACTCCTTGATCAAGCCAGATTATGCCCGAGCCAACCCGTGGCTCACCAGACGAACTCCACATGCGCGCAGCGCCCGCCGTCACGCCAGTGCGCGCTGCTGGCCAGCCGCCGTACCAGGTTCAGACCACGCCCGCTCAGCCCCTGCTCCAGCGAGGGGCGCGACAATACGCGCTGCACATCGAACCCGGCGCCACTGTCACGAACCTCGATCTTCAGACGCCCGCCATCAGCCTGCGGTTCAACCTTGAAATCGATGCGTACGTAACCGTCGGTCAGCACCCCAAGGCGCCGGGCGCGTTCCTGATAATAGTCGGCAAAGCCCTGAACATCGCGCTTGAGCTGCGAGTCCAGGCCCAGCACGCCGTGCTCCAGGGCGTTGGAATACAGCTCGCTGAGCACACTGTGCAGGTTGCCGGTTTGCGTGCGCAGGCCATGAATCTCCTGCAATAACTGCACCAGATACGGGACCGGGTTGAAGCGTTTGAGGCTCTCGCCACGCACCTCGAACCCCAGCGACCAGTCCAGCGGGCTGGAGCGGCCACTGTCAGAGTAGATTATCGGCGCCGGCACCCGCTCCTCGGCGTTGAACATCCGGATATCGCACAGGCTGATGTCGTCGCGCGGGCGCCCGCCAAAGCGCTCCAGGGCCTGCATCACTTCGTCGAACAGCAGGGCCGGGTCACGGTTGTCGGCCAGCACCTGGCGCAAGCGCTGCACGCCGAACAGGCGTTCCTGGTCGTCGGCGGTATCGAGCACACCATCCGACAGCAACAGCAGGCGCTCGCCCGGAGCCAGCGGCAACACTTCGGTACTGTCATCGAAACGCTCGGCATCCAGGATGCCCAATGGCAGGTGGCGCGAACTCAGCACCGACAGCACCTGGCCATCCACTGCCAGGCGATAGCCATCAGGCATGCCACCGTTCCACACTTCCACCGAACCGCGCTGCATGCTGAGGTTGAGCAGCAGCGCACAACAGAACATGTCCACCGGCAGGATGCGTTTGAGCTTGGCGTTCATCTCACGCAGGATCTGCGCAATGCCGTAGCCCTTGGCGGTCATGCCGTAGAACACTTCGGCCAACGGCATGGCCCCTACCGCCGCCGGCAGGCCGTGGCCGGTGAAATCACCGAGCAGCACGCGCATGTCGCCGGACGGGGCGAACGCGGCCAGCATCAGGTCGCCATTGAACAGCGCATAGGGCGATTGCAGGTAGCGGATGTTGGGCGCAGCCAGGCAGCCGGAGTGGGCCACCTTGTCGAACACCGCCTTGGCTACCCGCTGCTCGTTGAGCAGGTGGTGGTGGTGCCGGGTAATCTGGTCGCGCTGTTCCAGCACGGTGGCCTGCAGCCGGCGCAGGCGGTCCATGGCGCGGATCTTGGCGCCGAGGATCACCGCACTATAGGGCTTGGCCATGAAGTCGTCGCCGCCGGCCTCCAGGCAGCGCACCAGGCCCTCCTCCTCGTTCAATGAAGTCAGGAAAATGATCGGCACCAGCGCCTCGCCGGCCAGGGCCTTGATCTGCCGCGCCGCCTCGAAGCCATCCATCACCGGCATCAGCGCATCCAGCAGCACCAGCTGCGGGCGCCGCTCGATGAACAGCGCCACCGCCTGCTCGCCGTTTTCCGCAGTGAATACCTGATGGCCCTGGCGGCGCACGATCTGCGCCAGCAGCATGCGGTCGGCGGCACCGTCCTCGGCGACCAGCACGGTCAACGCCTGTTCGGCCGGCATGTCGGCGCTCAACTGATATCGAAGAGTTTTTCGAAATTGGAAATGGCGAGGATCTTGCGTACATCGGAGCTGGCATGCACCACCCGCACATCCGACTCGTCGCCGCCCGCGTGGTCGCGCAGCAACAGCAGCATGCCAAGCGCGGAACTGTCGAGGTAGGTGGTGTCCTTCAGGTCGACGACTACCGAATCGGGCCGGCTGGGCTGGCGTTCGTAGGCGTCGCGAAATTCCTGGTGCTTGCCGAAATCGAAGCGCCCCTTGATCTTGATCGTCAGCTTTTTCCCGTCCTGCGAAAAGTCAGTCTCGACTGCCATGCTAGCGATTCCTTCGATGATGGCGGATGCAACTCCTTACAGGTTTAGCAGGCGATGACGGGGGTGGCAAGCACACGATTCTGCATGCGGCGCGGTAAATGTGGATTGCCTGTCCCGGCCTCTTCGCGGGTAAACCCGCTCCCACAGGCTTTTCACAAATTCGAATCCTGCGCCGTACCTGTGGGAGCGGGTTTACCCACGAAGAGGCCAGTACAGGCTATAGGTGATTCTGCCGCGGCAGGCGCTGCGACAGCTCGTCGAGCAGCCGCTGCTCGCGCTTGTCCTCGGCCCGCCGGGCCTCGTCCAGGTAACGCTGCACCAGCTTGCGCAAGCCCTCCACACGGGCATAGGCCTGCTGCCAGGTGCCGCGTGCGTTGTCGAGGTTGTTCTGGTGCCAGACCAGACTCTGGCGCTGTTGGGTCATGGCCGTTTCCAGCTGCCCGAGGAAGCGCTGGTAGTTGACCAGCCAGCTGCCATTGACCCCCTGCCCGCCACGGTTGATCCACTGCAGCTGGTAATCCTCACGAAACCGCTCGAGCTCGGCCAGTTTTGCCTGGGCCATGGCCACCTGCTGCTGGAAATGCCCAAGGCGCTGGGCCGCCTTGCGCTCGGCCTCCTCGGCCATGTCCACCACCGGCGCCAGGCGCGCGGCACGTCCGGGCAGCGCCATGGCCTATCAGCCTGCAGGGGGCGTGAAGATCGCCCCCAACTGTTCGCGGCTTTGCGCCATGCCCACGTTCTCGCGCAGGCCTTGGCGCAAAAACTCCACCAGCTGCGATTGCAGGGCGATGGCCAGGTCGGTTTCCGGATCGCCGCCCGCCACATAGGCGCCCACGCTGATCAGGTCACGGCTTTGCGACAGGCGCGACCACAACTGCTTGAATTTTTGCGCCTGGCGCAGATGGTCGGCATCGACCACCTGGGGCATGACCCGGCTGATCGAAGCTTCGATGTCGATGGCCGGGTAATGACCCTCCTCGGCCAGCCGCCGCGACAGCACGAAGTGGCCATCGAGCACGCCGCGCGCCGAGTCGGCAATCGGGTCCTGCTGGTCGTCGCCCTCGGACAGGACGGTGTAGAACGCAGTGATCGAACCACCACCCGGCTCGCCATTGCCCGCCCGCTCCACCAGCTTGGGCAGCTTGGCGAACACCGACGGCGGGTAACCCCGGGTAGCCGGCGGCTCACCGATGGCCAAGGCGATTTCGCGCTGGGCCTGGGCGAAACGGGTCAGCGAATCCATCAGCAACAATACGTTCTTGCCCTTGTCGCGAAAGTACTCGGCGATACGTGTGCAGTACATGGCAGCGCGCAGGCGCATCAGCGGTGCATCGTCGGCAGGCGACGCAACCACCACCGAGCGCTTGAGGCCTTCCTCACCCAGGATATGCTCGATGAATTCCTTGACCTCGCGGCCCCGCTCACCAATCAGGCCGACGACTATGATTTCGGCCTCGGTAAAGCGGGTCATCATGCCCAGCAACACCGACTTGCCCACCCCGGTACCGGCGAACAGGCCCAGGCGCTGGCCACGACCGACGGTGAGCAGGCCATTGATGCTGCGAATACCCACGTCCAGCGGCTTGCTGATGGGGTCACGATTCAGCGGGTTGATCACCGGGCCGTCCATCGGCACCCAGTCTTCGGCTTTCATCCCGCCCTTGCCATCCAGCGCACGGCCAGCGCCGTCGAGCACCCGGCCGAGCATGCTCATGCCCATCGGCAAGCGGCCGCCATCATCCAGCGGCACCACCCGGGCACCAGGGGCGATGCCGACGATGCTGCCGACGGGCATGAGAAATACCTTGGGCCCGGCAAAGCCCATGACTTCCGCTTCGACCTGCACCGGGTGATAGCTGTCGTCGTTGATCACCAGGCAGCGGCTGCCGACTGCGGCGCGCAAGCCTTCGGCCTCCAGGGTGAGGCCGACCATGCGCAGCAGGCGGCCTTCGACGATGGGCTGGGCCGGCAGTTCGATGGCCTCGGCATAACTGCCCAGGCGCTTGCCGAAACTGGTGCGCTCAAGTTGCATCCGGGCTACCTATGCCGCGCTCTGGCGGGTTGTCCAGGTCTACCGACATGTCCGGTGCCGCCGGGTGCAGCGAATGGTCGTGCAACTGGTCGAACAGTTGCGCTACGGCTTTCTCGATGCGGGTCTCCATGGTCGCGTCGATGCGACTGTGAGCGGTTTCGATACGGCAGCCGCCGGGTAGCAGCGCGTCGTCTTCGAGCAGCCGCCAGTGTTCCTCATGACGCTCGCGCAGGGCCTTGGCCAGCTCGAAATCCTGCGGGTTGAGGTGGATGCGGATATTGTCAGCGCCCATGGGCAGCAGCTTCAGCGCTTCGCGCAATACCTGGGTGATCTGGCTGGAATCGCCCCGCAGTTCGCGACCGATCACCTGGCGGGTCATGTGCGCCACCAGATGGACCAGGGTTTTCTCGATCTGCGTGTCCTGCTCGGCGATCGGCTCCATCAGGTTGGCCATCAGCCGTTCAAGGCTTTCCAGCTTGGTTTTCAGGGCCTCTTCGGCTTCCTGGCGAACCTTGAGCTGGGTGCTATGGAAGCCTTCGCGCTCACCGGTGGCGAAGCCTTCGTTGTAGGCTTCCTGGCGGATGGCCTCGAGTTCTTCCAGGGTCAGTGGCTGGACTTCTTCCAGCGGCACTTCCTCGACTTCTTCCTCGATTACCTCGGGTTCGGGTTCCGGCTCCGGTTCGGGCTCAGGCTCCGGGTCGAAGCTGGGCAGCGCCCACACGTCCACGCCCTCGAGGTCGCGGGCGCGGATCAGGTCGCTGGGGTGATGTTCTTTGGTGGGCATGCTGTCATGTTCTCAAACCATGTTCAGCCGACACGGTCCCTGTGGGAGCGGGTTTACCCGCGAATGCGTCGGCAGCGACAACCTCTATCGTCAGGTCCGACGCCTTCGCGGGTAAACCCGCTCCCACAAGGGGCGGCGTCGGCCTTCAGATCGCGAATACCTTAGATCATTTCCTCGGCACCCTTGCCGCCGAGCACGATCTCGCCGGCCTCGGCCATGCGGCGGGCGATGGTGAGGATTTCCTTCTGCGCCGTTTCCACGTCGCTGACCCGCACCGGCCCCTTGGCCTCCAGGTCGTCACGCAGCAGCTCCGAGGCACGCTTGGACATGTTCTTGAAGATCTTGTCCTTGACCCGCTCGTCGGCACCCTTGAGCGACACCACCAGCACGTCGGACGAGACTTCGCGCAGCAGCGCCTGGATACCACGGTCGTCGACGTCGGCCAGGTTGTTGAAGACGAACATCAGGTCTTCGATCTGCTCCGACAGGTCGCTGTCGATTTCGCGGATCGCGTCCATCAGGGCACCTTCCACCGAACTGTCGAGGAAGTTCATGATGTCGGCGGCACGCTTGATGCCGCCCAGGGTGGTGCGCGCCGCGTTGGAGTTGCCCGAGAACTGCTTTTCGAGGATCTGGTTCAGTTCCTTCAGCGCCGCCGGCTGCACGGTGTTCAGCGACGACACGCGCAGGACGATGTCCAGGCGCACCTTGTGGTCGAAGTTGCTCAGCACTTCGCCAGCCTGGTCGGGGTCGAGGTAGGCGACCACGATAGCCTGGATCTGCGGGTGCTCGTAGCGGATCACGTCGGCCACGGCGCGCGGCTCCATCCACTTGAGGCTGTCCAGGCCGCTGGTGTTGCCACCGAGCAGGATGCGGTCGACCAGGCCGTTGGCCTTGTCCTCGCCCAGGGCCTGGTTGAGCATCTTGCGGATGTAGGCATCGGAGCCCACGCCGAGGCTGGTCTGGTCGCCAACGATCTCGACGAACTCACTCATCACCTGCTCGACCTGCTCACGGTGCACATTGCCCATCTGCGCCATGGCCACACCTACCCGCTGCACTTCCTTGGGCCCCATGTGCCGCAGCACCTGGGCGGCATCGGTCTCGCCCAGCGAAAGCAGGAGGATCGCCGCCTTGTCGACGCGGCTCAGCTTGGCGGTAACGGCTCGGTTATCACTCATCGGCGTTGATCCACTCTTTCACGACCTGGGCAACGCGGCCCGGGTCTTCGGCCACCAGGCCTTTGATTGCGTTGAGCTGTGCCTCGTAACCCTCGTTCGGGCTAGGCAGCAGAATGCTTGTCGGGCCACCCAGACTGACGCGGTCGTTGGCCAGTTCGCCATCCAGACCCATCATGCCGCCCAGCTCCATGTCGCTATCCGGGGCAGCCTGCTTGCCGCCCCCTGTAATGTTGTTCAGCACCGGCCGCAGCACACCGAACACCAGCACCAGAATGAACACCACACCTAGCACTTGCTTGACGATGTCCCAGAACCACGGCTGCTGGTAGAAGGCGATGTCGGCGATCTCTTCGCCACGGTCGGCGGCGAACGGCACGTTGATCACTGTCACGCTGTCGCCACGGCTGGCATCGAAGCCGACCGCGTCCTGCACCAGGCGCGTGAAGCGTGCCAGGTCCTCGGCGCCCCAAGGCGCACGGGTGGTGTCGCCGGTGGCCGGGTCGATCTTGACCTGGTCGTCCACCACCACCGCTACCGACAGGCGGGTCATGCGCCCCTGTTGCTGGCGAGTGTGGCTGATGGAACGGTCCAGCTCGAAGTTCTTGGTGCTTTGCTGGCGCTTGTCCGACGGGTACGGCGCGAGCATCGGCTGGCCGGTGGCCGGGTCCATGATCTGCTGGCCGTTGGCATCCACCAGCGGCTGGCCAGGCTGGATGGCCGCGGCCGGGGTAGCAGCGCCACCGGTGGTCTGCGGCGCGGAGGCAGGGCCTGGAGGCTGGTTGCTCAGCGCACCGGGCACACCTTGCGGGCCCTGGCTGCTGGCGCGTTGTTCGTCGACCGACTGTTCGCTGCGCAGCGCCGGCTGGTCGGGGTTGAACTGCTCTGAAGTGGACTCGACCGCGCTGAAGTCGAGGTCGGCGGACACTTCGGCCTTGTAGCGGTCATTGCCCAACACCGGTTGCAGGATGTTGTGCACCCGCTGGGTGAGCATGCTTTCCACCCGGCGGCTGTAGTCGAACTGCTTGCCGGCCTGGGTCAGGGCGGTGTCCTGGATCTGCTCGGACAGCAGGTTGCCCTTCTGGTCGACCACGGTGACCTGGGATTTATCCAGTTCCGGCACGCTGGTGGCAACCAGGTTGACGATGGCCATCACCTGCCCGGCTTCCAGGGCACGACCCGGGTACAGCTCTACCAGTACCGAGGCGCTTGGCTTGCGTTCGTCACGCACGAACACCGAACTTTTCGGAATGGCCAGGTGCACGCGCGCGCCCTTGACGTTGTTCAGGCTGGACACGGTACGCGCCAGCTCGCCTTCCAGGCTGCGACGGTAACGGGTGGCTTCCATGAACTGGCTGGTGCCCAGACCCTGCTCCTTGTCGAGCAGCTCGAAGCCGACGTTGCCATCGCTTGGCGCCACACCGGCAGCGGCCAGCTTCAGGCGCGCACGGGAGAGGTCGTCGGCCTTGACCAGCAGAGCGCCGGAGTTGGGCTCGACGTTGTAGGGGATGTCGGCAGCGGCCAGGGTGTCCATGACCTGCTTGGTGTCCATGCCCGCCAGGCTGCCGTACAGCGGACGGTAATCGGGTTGTTGCGACCACAGCACCACGGCAAAGCCGATCGCCACGCTGGCGGCCAGACCGACCAGCAGGCCGACCTGACGCAGCATGGGCATCTGCGCGATGTTTTCCAGAAACGCCATGCCGAACAGCGGCGGCTTGGCCGCTGGCGGGCCGCTTTTGGCGGGGGCGTTGTCGACGACTGCTTCAGCCATGGTTTACGTCCGTCCTCAAACCGGCATCTGCATGATGTCCTGGTACGCCTGGACCAGCTTGTTGCGTACCTGGGTCAGGGCCTGCATCGACACGCTGGCCTTTTGCGAAGCGATCATCACGTCGGTCAGGTCGACGCCACTCTTGCCGATCTCGAAAGCGTTGGCCAGCTGGGTCGAAGCCTGCTGCGTCTCATGCACCTTGCCGATGGCCTGGCCGAGCATGTCGGCAAAGGTACTTTGCCCCGGTGCCAGCTCGGGGGCTGCAGCCACCTTGGGCAGCGACATGGCATCGGCCTGCATGGCCCGCATGTCCAACATCAGACGATTGAATTCAACACCTTGGCTCATGACCCTTCTCTCTCCTGCGGCCGCATTTTTTTGACAGTCATGCGGCGAATAGCCAACCTGAAGCAACAAAGGTGCCAGCCTTGGCGAGCAACGCGATTCCTGTGGGAGCGGGCGTGTCCGCGAACACCGGCGCAGCCGGTGCCAGCCACCGCGTCGAATTCTTCGCGGGCACGCCCGCTCCCACACAGGGGCCGTGCCAGCAGCGAGATATATTGCCCGTCAGCCGAACAGGCTGGCCTCGACGTCAAACCCGGCATCACGCATCTGCGCCAGCTTGTAGCGCAAGGTACGCGGGCTGATCCCCAGGCGTTCGGCCGCCTCTTTGCGCCGGCCACGCTCGGCGCGCAGGGTGTCGATGATCATCTGGTACTCATGGCGACGCATGTCATCGCCGAGCCCGCCTGCGTCGGCCGCGACCTCGGGTGATGGTTCGATAGCGGCCGACAATGGAATGGCACCTGCCAGACAAAAATCCGCCGCCTCGATCACCCCGCCCTGCTGCAGGATCAGCGCCCGCTGCAAGGCGTTGTCCAGTTCGCGCACATTGCCCGGCCAGGCATGCGCCTGCAGGCAGGCCCGAGCCTGGGCTGACAGGCGCACCGGGGCGTGCTTCATCTTGGCCACATGACGCGCCAACAGGCGCTCGGCCAGTTGCAGGATGTCACCCGGGCGTTCTCGCAGCGGGCGCCAGGCCAGGGGGAACACCGACAGGCGGTAGTACAGGTCTTCCCGGAAGCGCCCGGCTGCCACTTCACCAGCCAGGTCACGGTTGGTGGTGGCCAGCACGCGGATGTCCAGGCTGATCGGCTTGCGCCCGCCTACCCGCTCCACCTCACGTTCTTGCAGCACGCGCAGCAGCTTGGCCTGCAAAGCCATTGGCATTTCCGAAATTTCATCGAGCAGCAGGGTGCCACCTTCGGCCTGCTCGAACTTGCCGGCCTGGGCGGCTATGGCACCGGTGAAGGCGCCCTTCTCGTGGCCGAACAGGGTGGCCTCGAGCATGTTGTCAGGGATGGCCGCACAGTTGATCGCCACGAACGGCTGCGCCGCCCGCGGCGACTGCTGGTGAATGAAGCGCGCCAGCACTTCCTTGCCGGTGCCGGACTCGCCGGAAATCAGCACGGTCGAGTCACTGCGCGCCACCCGTGCAGCCAGTTCCAGCAACTGGCGGCTGGCCGGTTCGCAGGCCACCGGCCCCTCCTCGTCAGCCACGCGCCCGGCAGCATGTCGCTCGACCAGGCGGAGCAGGGCCTTGGGCTCGAACGGCTTGACCAGGTAATCGGCGGCGCCCTGGCGCATGGCCTCGACCGCGCGCTCCACCGCGGCGTGCGCGGTCATCAGCAACACCGGCAACTGTGGTTGCTGGCGACGTAGCCGGGCGAGCAGTTGATGCCCGTCCATGCCCGGCATGTTCACATCGCTGACCACCAGGCTGAAGGCATCCTCCAGCACCGCTTCCAGCGCTTCTTCGGCACTGCCCACCGCCTGGTAGGCAAAACCGCCGATTTCCAACGTATCCCCCAACGCCTGGCGCAATACGCGGTCGTCCTCGACCAGCAGCACCTTGATCGCCATTACACGCCCTCCGCCAGTTGCCCGTCGATCAACGGCAGCTCCACCCGCACGCAGGTGCCACGGCCGACCTTCGAGCGCAGGCCGAGCGTGCCCTGGTGTGCGCGCACCACGGCCTTGACCACGGCCAGGCCCAGGCCGGTGCCAGTGGCCTTGGTGGTCAGGAACGGCTCGCCCAGGCGGCCGAGCAGATCGGCGTCAATACCACTGCCGGCATCGCTCACGCACAGGTGCAGGCTGCGTGAGCGGCGGAACAGGTGCACTTTCAGCCGCGCCGGGCCATCGCTCGCCTGCAGGGCATTCTCGATCAGGTTGAGCAAGGCACCGACCAGGGTGTCGCGGTTGCACAGCAGCTCACCCAGGTGGCTGTCGCACTGCCAGCGCACGGCGTGCCCTTGCACATGCGCCTGGGCGGCCTGCTGCAGGGCCTGGAACAAGGCTTTCGGAGTGACCCGGTCACCCATCGGCAGCTCGCCACGGGCAAACACCAGCATGTCGCGCACCTGGTGCTCCAGTTCGTGCAGGCGCTCTTTCAGAGTACCGGCGAAGCGTTGGCGGGTTTCCGGGTTCAGGTCCTGTTCGGGGTCGGCCAGGTGACTGGCATAGAGCATGGCCGCCGACAGTGGCGTGCGGATCTGGTGTGCCAGCGAGGCGACCATGCGCCCCAGTGATGACAGCCGCTCGTGGCGGGCCAGTTGGTCTTGCAGGCGACGGGTTTCGGTCAGGTCATTGAGCAGCACCAACTGGCCGGGCTCGGCATCCAGTGAACGAGTGGCGATGGACAGGCGGCGACCGTCGCGCAGCGAGACTTCGTGGCCGTCGTCCTTGCGCGGGGCAAAGCTGCGGGCAATCACCTGGCGCCACAACTGGCCGACCAGCGGCTCGCCGAGCAATTCGCACGCAGCCGGGTTGGCTTCGCGCACCAGGCCCTGGCCATCGATCACAATCACCCCGCCGGGCAACAGGTCCAGCAGGTTCTGCAGGCGGTTGGCCAGGCGTTCCTTTTCGCTGAGCTCGTCCATGCGCTGGGCGCTGACCACCGCCAGTTCGCCCTTGAGCTGACTGACCCGGGCTTCGAGCAGGCTGTAGGACTGGCTCAGCTGGCTGGATACCTGATTGAACAGGGCGAAGGCTTGCTCGACACCCTGGCGGCTTTCCTGCTCGACCGGGGTTTGCCCCTGCGCAACGGGGGCTCGGGATAGATGGGCGGCCTGGGGCATCTTGCTCTCTCGCGTGGCTGACCGTCATAAAAACGGTGTGGTGCGAGGGGTGTAGCAATAGCCGTGCCGGAGATAGGGATTTGGGTTGGCTGTGCCGGCCTCTTCGCGGGCATGCCCACTCCCACAGGGATATCACCGGATTCAAGCCGTGCATCGTTCCTGTGGGAGCGGGCGCGCCCGCGAAGAGGCCGGCGCAGCCAACCGCCAGGCGTCAATCCTCCGCCTGTTCCTCGCCGCCCTGGCGACTCATGCCGTACTTGCGCATTTTCTCTACCAGGGTGGTACGGCGGATCCGCAAACGTTCAGCTGCGCGCGCAACGATACCGTTGGCATCGTCCAGCGCCTGCTGGATCAGGCCCTGCTCCAGGCTACCCAGATAGTCCTTCAGGTCCAGGCCTTCAGGCGGCAGCATGGCGTGACCATTGAAGTTCGGCGTATGGCCGTTGATCGCCACACGCTCTTCCAGGTCGCTGCGCAGGCTGTCGACCATCTGCTCGTCTTCGTCATCGACGTAACGGAATTTCTTCGGCAGCTCGGACACCCCAATCACCCCGTACGGGTGCATGATCGCCATGCGCTCCACCAGGTTGGCCAGCTCGCGAACGTTGCCCGGCCAGCCGTGGCGGCACAGCGACATGATCGACGCGGAGTTGAAGCGGATGGACCCGCGCTTCTCGTGCTCCATGCGCGAGATCAGCTCGTTCATCAGCAGCGGGATGTCTTCCACCCGCTCACGTAGCGGCGCCATTTCGATGGGGAACACGTTCAGGCGGTAGTACAGGTCTTCGCGGAACGTGCCCTCCTCGATCATGGTCTCGAGGTTCTTGTGGGTCGCGGCAATGATGCGCACATCGATGCTCTGGGTCTTGTTGCTACCCACGCGCTCGAAGGTACGCTCCTGCAGCACGCGCAGCAGCTTGACCTGCATCGGCAACGGCATGTCGCCGATTTCGTCGAGGAACAGGGTGCCGCCGTTAGCCAGCTCGAAACGCCCGGCACGGCTGGTGATCGCCCCGGTGAAGGCGCCCTTCTCGTGGCCGAACAGTTCGCTTTCCAGCAGCTCGGCCGGGATCGCGCCACAGTTGACCGGTACGAACGGCGCTTCGCGGCGCTTGGAATGGTAGTGCAGGTTGCGCGCCACCACTTCCTTGCCGGTGCCGGACTCGCCCAGGATCAGCACGCTGGCATCGGTATCGGCCACCTGCTGCATCATCTGCCGCACATGCTGGATGGCACGGCTGGTGCCGACCAGGCTGCGGAACAGGTTGGGTTCGCGCTGGCGGCCACGTTCGCGCGCCTGGTCGTACATCTCGCGATAGACCTGGGCACGGTGCAGCGAATCCAGCAACTGGCTGTAGCTTGGCGGCATTTCCAGGTTGGAAAGCACGCGGCGGCGAAGGTCTTCCGGGAACTCCGCAGAAGAAATTTCACCTAAAAGCAGAACCGGAAGGAACTCATCCCACCCAGCCACTGTCTTAACGAGCCCAAGCAGACTGCCCGGAGCGTTTACAGTGCCGATGAGCACGCACAGCACTTCGCGACTCGAAGACAACGGCTCGACCACTTGCTGCCAGTCCTGGCTGGAGCAAGCGAGGTTTTCTTCGCCCAGGAAGTTAAGCACCACCGCGAGATCGCGGCGGCGTGCGCTGTCGTCATCGATCAGCAGAATCTTGGTTTCACGCCACATGCAATAGCAACTTCCCTAGTCATATCGGCGCCCGAAGGCGTGCTCGACATCATTCCGACTGAATGGTCAGTGTTCGGACGTCTGAAATTCGAAAACAGCCACTAGTAAAGTCAAAAAGGCCCGCACAGTCAAATTTATGGCGCCTTTTGTTCAGTTGTGCGCATCTTAACTGAACAGATGGTAAACCTTCGAAGCATTTTTCGCCTGATTGATCTGCATCATCTCTTCGGCAATTGCCTGGCGTTCGCCGGTTGTCACATCAATCAGATTGCGGTAGACCTCCAGCACCCCCTCCAGCTTCTCGCGCAGCAACGCCTGGTCCAGCGCGTGAGTCGCCAGCACCTCGTCGATGCACGCACGGCAGGCCACATCCAGCTTGGCAATGGCATCCCAGTCACGTTCGCCCAAGGCGCCGATCAGGGCATCGCAGGTGTCGTCGAGGCGTTGCAGTGCGGTCACGGTGTTCTCCTTGCCGTCAGCTGGCAGGCTGGGTGTCGGCGATACCGTCCCAACCGCTCTTCACGGTAATCAGCAACTGGGCAACCTCGTCGATGATGCTCGCATCGTTGTCGACGTTGGCCTGCATCAGGCGATTGGTCATGTAGACATACAGGGCGTCGAGCTTCTCGACATACTCCGGGTTTTCGCTTTTTTCGGGCGATAAACCATCACGCAGGCCGATGATGATATCGATCGCCTTGCCGAGCATCAGGCCCTTCTCCGCGATGTCGCCGCGCGCCATGGCACCCTTGGCCTGTGCCATGCGATCGAGGCCGCCTTCCATCAGCATCTGCACCAGGCGGTGGGGCGTGGCTTCGGAAATCTGGGCATGGGAATTGACCTTCTGGTACTGACGAAGGGCTCTCATGGGATTCATCTTGCGACCTCGTGACGGGCAGGCTTAAAGGGAGATATTCCTTGTATCGGGCAGGCGGCGGAAAACTTTACCGGCCGATGACATGAAGCCGGGCATCATGCCCGGACTTCATGCAATGTTCACGGATTAATCGTCGCTCTTCTTGTTCAGCGCATTGAGCGTGCTCAGCACCGAGTTCTGCTGCTGGCGCAACTGAGTGACCAGGGTATCCATGTTGTTGTACTTGTCCTGCAGGCTCTTTTGCAGGGCTTCCATGCGCGCGTCCAGGGTGTCCTGTTCGGTCTTGAGCTTGGTCAGGCTTTCGCTGAGGGTCTTGGAGCGCTCGGCAAGGGTACCGGTACTGGCCTTGGCAAACGGCTCGGTCACCTTTTGCAGGCGCGCCAGCATGCCGTCCTTGCCATTGAAGATACTGGTCAGGTCCGCCGCGTTGGTGGCAGCCACCTTGTCCCACTTCTTGTCATCCAGACTCAGCAGGCCGCCGTCCTGGGAGGAAGTAACACCAAATGCGGCAAGGGACTTCAACGTGCCATTGCCGGATACGGCATTGAGCTCCTCACGAATGGACGTCATCAATGCACGCATCGACGCATCACCCGTCAGCGCTGCCGCAGTCATGGAACCATCGGCATTCTTGGTGACTTTGGTTTCGGTGTTGAGCACCGTCAGCAAAGCATTGTAGGTATCGATGAAGCCTTTGAGGCCTGACTTCAGCGCGGTGCTGCTGGTACTCAGCGAGAGCACGGTGGGCGTCAGCTCCCCGCTGGTGGCGTTTTTCGGAGACGTACCGACCAGCTTGATGTTCAGGCCGCTGACCGCATCCGTGATGTCATTGGTCTTGGACTTCATGGCAATGCCATCAAGCGTGTATTCCGCATCCGTTGGCGGATCGATAACGGTGTAACCGGTATCGATGCCGGAGTTTCCCGAAAGGGTGATATCGGAACCATCGCCCATCTTGGTCGAGGTGATGATCAAACGCGAGCCCGAGGCATCCGTCAGCACGTTGGCACTCAGGCCCGCCACGCCAAACTGGCTGTTGATGCTGTCGCGCACTTGCTGCAGTGTTGCGCCCGGGGGCACGCTGAGGTCGTAATCCTTGCCACTCTGGCTGATCTTCAAGGTGGTCGGAGTGGAGCCGGAATTGACTACCGAGCCGGCGCCGCCCGCATAAACCTTGGTCGACACTTTCGAGGCGGTCGCAAGCTTGCTGACCACCAACGAGAACGAACCGTTGGCCGCACCCGTGCCCATGGTCACGGTCGCAACCTTCTCATCCGAGGACTTCAGGCTAAGACCACCGAAACTGCTGCTATCGGTCATGTTGGTCAAGGCGCCGCGGAAGGCATCCAGGGCTGCCTGAATCTTGCCGATCGAGGACAACGTGGTGGTTGCCTTCAGCGTTTGGGTATTGATCTGCGCCTGCTTCGGCGCCTTCTGCGCGGCCACCAGGGAATCCACGATCGCCTGGGTATCGATGCCCGAGCCAATACCGCTGACTGTTGTACCTGCCATCATTGCTCTCCTTGTTCAGTAGCTGCCGGATCCTTGGCGAATAAATCCATCAAAAAGTCGACAACAACAAAAATCATGCCAGCCTATGCCTGACCGTCGAACAGCAGGCTGCCGGCTTCACTGAGGCTTTGCGCAAGCTTCAGTGCGGTTTCCGACGGAAGCTGGCGAATGACCTCACCCGATTCGGTAGCGATCACTTTGACCACGACCCGACCGGTGGAATCATCAATGGAAAAATCCAGCTGACGCTGGCTCGACTGGACAAAATCGCGGATTTCGCCAACCGCTTTTTCCAGCTCTTCACGCGAGTGTGGCTGATTATCGGGGGCTGCAGCCTCCTGCACCTTGGCAGGCTGCACCGGGTCCCGATCAGCGACTTGCGCCGGGGGCAACGCAGAGGGGTACACCTGGCTCAGCTTGACACTCATGTCCATGTTTCGAACTCCTCAAGTCAAAAAGGGTGAAAGGGCACGTAAACGCACCCTTTCACCCTTTACTCAGGCGCCTGAATTACTGGAGCAGTTTCAGGACCGAGGATGGCAGCTGGTTGGCCTGCGACAGGATCGCGGTGGAAGCCTGCTGCAGAGTCTGCTGCTTGGTCAGCTCGGCAGTTTCCGAAGCGAAGTCCACGTCCTGTACGGTGGAGCGGGCAGCGGTGGAGTTCTTCTGGATGTTCTGCAGGTTGTCGACGGTGGTTTGCAGACGGTTCTGAGTAGCACCCAGGCCCGAACGGACGCTGTCGATCGAACCGATGGCCTTGTCGATAACGGCCAGGGCGTTCTGGGCCTTGGTCGCATCAGTCACGTCTGTGTTGGCAATGGTGGTCTTGGTCGACGAAACAGTGGCACTACCGAACACGGCGCTTACACCGGTACCAGCGTCGCTCAGCGAGTAGCCTTTAGCCGAGTCCAGGGAGACCTGGCCGTTGACTACGATGGCAGCAGCGCCCAATGCAGCAGGGGTAGCGAAGTTGCCAGCACCATCTTTGGCACCGATCAGGATATTCGTTTGGGCGTTGGCATCAGCAGCGGAGAAGTTCAGGTTTTCGCCGGTGTCCGACTTGACGCTCAGGCTCTTGTTCGCTTCGTCATAGTTAACACTGATACCCAGTTTGGCAGCGTTGGATTTCAACTGGTCGGCCAGGCTAGCCAGATCAGTCACGCCAACAAAGTCGACAGTGCCGCTGCTGCCAACAGCCAGCTTGAAGTTCGAAGGAGTGGCAGCGGCAACATCAAGTTTGACTTCAGTACTGGCGGATGCAGTCAAGCCACCAATCGAACCATTCAAACCAGCTGCGATGTCCTTGGCCGAAGCACCAGCGAGGTAAGAAACAGTTTTGGTCTGGCCGTTACCAGTAACGGTCATGCTGCCAGCAGCGAGACCAGCTGCGCTTGGGGCAATCGCAGTGCTCTTGACCTGCTGAGAACCGATATTGCTCGCAGCAACGTTTTCCAGCGTCAGGTTGATGGTTTCGTTGGCGTTGGCGCCGACCTGGATGGCCTTGGTACCGTACGAGCCGTCCAGCAGCTTCTGGCCACCGAAGGTGGTGGTGGTGGAAATACGGTTCAGCTCAGCGGTCAGAGCCTGGTATTCGTCGTTGTTCGACTTACGGTCGTCGGCGCTCAGCGAGCCAGTAGCCGAGGACAGGGCCAGGGTACGCATTTTCTGCAGGATGTCGGTCGAAGCCTGCATTGCACCTTCAGCGGTCTGAGCGATCGAGATACCGTCGTTGGCGTTCTTCACAGCCTGGCCCAGGCCGTTGATCTGGCTGGTCAGGCGGTTGGCGATCTGCAGGCCGGCGGCGTCGTCTTTGGCGCTGTTGATGCGCAGACCCGAGGACAGACGCTGCATCGAAGTGGTCTGAGCGTTGCTGGCCTTGGTCAGGTTGCCCTGAGTAGTGATCGACGCAATGTTGGTGTTAACGGTTAACGGCATGACGAAATCCTCGTTGGATGGGTACTGCGGCTTCCGGCCTTGGCAACCGCCGGATTGGCCTAGAGAACCTTCGTAATAGTTATCGTCGGGTGCGCGGGTTGCTTGAGGGCCTTTTTGAAAAAAAAATGCTGGCATGGGGCCAGCCCTGAGAAATCAAGGGCTTAAGGGCAGTTTATTGGCGTCAAAAACCGTGCGGGAACAGGCGAAATGCCATATCAGGAGCATCACCCTCCCCTGTGGGAACGGGCGCGCCCGCGAAGAAGGCAACGCGATGGATGGCACCGGCTTCGCCGGTGTTCGCGGGCATGCCCGCTCCCACAGAAACTGCGTGGCAGACACGATTTTCTTTCGGGCATGAAAAAAGCGCCGGGCGGTGGTCGCCGGGCGCTTTTTTTGGGACTGCTGGGGATCAGTCGCGATAGAGGATCGCCGAACCCCACGACAGGCCTACGCCAAAGCCGCTGATCGCCACGCGCTTCCAGCTGCCGTCGAGCATGTGCTTCTGCAGCAGCAGCGGCACGCTGGAGGACACTGTGTTGCCGGTTTCCAGCATGTCCTTGACGAACTTCTCCGGATGCTCTTCTTCAAAGCGACGGGCCACGGCATCGACAATCGCCGCACTGCCCTGGTGGATGCAGAAGGCATCGATATCCGAAGACTTCAGGTCGCTGGCCTCCAGCAGTTCGTGCAGGTGCGCCGGCACCTTGACCAGGGCGAAGTTGAACACCTGGCGGCCGTTCATGAAGAACTTGCCATCGCTCACCTTGAGGTGCTCGGCACCGGAACCGTCGGTACCGAAGCGCGCCTGGCCCAGGTTCCAGACCGCGTTTTCACCCATCCAGGTGGCCGTGGCGGCATCACCGAACAACATGGTGGTGTTGCGGTCTTCCGGGTCGACGATCTTCGAATACGGGTCGGCGGTGATCAGCAGGCCGTTCTTCAGCCCCGCCGCTTCCATGAAGCCCTTGATGGCGTACAAGCCGTACACGTAGCCGGAGCAGCCCAGCGACACGTCGAACGCCGCCACGCGGGTGGACAGGCCGAGTTTGCTCTGGACGATGGCGGCGGTGTGCGGCAGGCCTTCTTCGTCACCGTTCTGGGTGACCACGATCAACGCATCGATCGATTGCGGGTCGAGGTCGGGGTTGCTGGCGAACAGCGCCTGGGCGGCTTCCACGCACAGGTCGGAGGTTTCCTGCTCGGCGGCCTTGCGTGGCAGGAACGAGGCGCCGATCTTGCCGAACATGAACGCTTCGTCCTTGCCGAACTTCGCACCCTGGACATAGTTGTCCAGGCCAGCGGTGGGCACGTAACTCGCGATGCTTTTGATGCCAATCATTCTGGCTTCCCAATGAAAACAGCCAAAGACCACCACTCGATGAATTGAGGGCGCCAAATACCGGAACGTCACCGCTGGGGGCTGAAGGCAGTGCTCGCCTGCGCACCGGTAACAAAATGCTGCAACAGCTGTTGCATAGAATACAGGGAAGATGACCGTTTTGACTCATTGGTCACATTGAAATGCTACGAAAGCCGTGCCGAGGGTGGGTACTGGAGTTTTTCGCAGACAGGAAAAAGCCGGGGCCGCTTTGCGCCCCTTCGCGGGCATGCCCGCTCCCACAGGTTTGGCATGAGCTTGAAGCCCATGCAGTTCCTGTGGGAGCGGGCGCGCCCGCGAAGGGCTGCAAAGCAGCCCCATCTTTTTAAACCACCGATCAGAGCTTGTTGAACAGGCTCAGCTGAGAAATGCGCGAGAAGGCCAGCTGCGAGGCCTCGAGCATGGCCTGCTGGAGGGTCAGGGTGATGGCCGCCTGAGACATGTCGGTGTTGCCGATGGCGTTCTGGGTGGTCTTGTTGGCCAGGCCCAGACTGGTGTTCTCCTGGCGCTGGATCTCCAGCGAGTTGCCACGGGCACCGATCGAACCGCGAGTGATATCAACTTGCTCACGGGCGCTGGCCAGGTTGGCGATTGCCGACGCCACCGAATCCTTCAAGGCGTTGGCCTGGCCAGTACCGGTCACCGGCGTATCCAGCGCCGCGCGCAACTGGCTGAGGGTTTCCAGCACGTTCTGGTTCTGGTGGGTGTTGGCCGTGACCGCGAACTGGTCACCCGCCTGCGGCGCGCCAGAGACCTGGTAGGTCACACCAGCCACCGTCAAGGCCGGCGCAGTGAAGGTACCCGTGGCCACCGGCTTGCTGTCGGCGGTCATTGGCTGGGCGTAGAACTCGTAGCTGCCCGGCCCGGTAAACTTGATCACCGCACCATTGCTGGGGAAAGTGCTGCGATACGCGGCCTGGTCGGTCACGGTGCTGCTGGTGACCTGGGCGCTGGAGGTATTGCCAGCGCTGCGGGTGGTGTTGAACGTGTCCGGGCGCGCCGCCAGGGAGAACTCACGCCCCGCCACGGCGGCGTCGGCATCGGCGCCCTCCTCCAGGGTGACGGTGATTTCGAACTCCACGCCACGCAAGGCTATGCGGTTGGCGCCTTCGGTCTTGCTGTCGAAGGTACCGTTGGTGGGGGTTTCAGCGGTGACGTCATTGCCATTGGCGTCGGTAATGACGTACTGGGTCGCGCTGGTGAAGGTCAGCTTGTAAGGCTGGCCCGCAGTGAAGCTGTTGTTGTAGCTGCTGCTCGAGGTCAGCAGGCCTGGCGACACCCCGACCACGCCATCGTCGGTGGCTGGCACCAGCAGGGTCGACTGGGTGCGGCTCTTGTTGCTGGCCGAATCGAATATGGTGAAGCCGGTGTCGTTGGTTGCCAGGTTCAGGGTGTCGGACACCTGCAGGCTCAACTGGGTCTGGTCACCGTGGTAACTGTAGGTGCCATCGGAGTTGCGCACATAGGGTGGCGAGGTGCTCTTGGAGCCGCCGAACATGTAGTCGCCATTGGCATCGCGCGAGTTGAGCAGGCCGAAAATGTTCGCCTCGATCTCTTTCAGCTCGGTGCTGATGGCCACGCGGTCGGAGTCGGTAACCCCGGCGCCACCGGCGCGGATTGCCAGTTCACTGGCACGCTGCATGGCATCGTTGATGGTGGCGAGCACGCTCTCTTCCTGCAGCAGGGCATTGCTCACCGTATTGATGTTGCCGCTGTACTGGTCCAGCAGCGACTGCTGCTGTTGCAGCAGCAACAGGCGCGCGGCGCCGACCGGGTCATCGGCCGCAGTCTGGATGCGGATACCCGACGTCACCTGATCGTTGGTCTTGTTCATGCTGGAGAAGTTCTTGGAGTAGCTGTTGGCGCTGGACTCATAGAACTGAGCGGTGGAAATACGCACGAGAGTCTACTCCTTACAAGGCATTGATCAGGGTGCTGAAGGTTTCTTGCGCCGCCTTGATGATCTGCGACGACGCCGTGTAGTAATGCTGGAACTTCACCAGGCTGGCCGCTTCGTCATCCAGGTTCACCCCGGACACCGCGCTGCGGCTTTCGGTGGCGGACTTGAGCACCGCCTGGGTCGCCGTGGTGTCGATGGTGGCCTGGTTGGCCTTGGCCCCAACGCGCTCGACCAGCGAGGCATAGGCCGAAGTGAAGCTGGTACCGCCGCCGGAGCCGGTGTTCACCGTAGATTTGGTCTGCAGGTCCAGCAGCGCCGTGGCATTGCGGTTGTCGGCCTTGCCGTCGGCATTGAACGACAGGGTGAAGCTGTCGTTGGCCGCCGGGCTGCCACCAATGGTGGTCTCGACCGTAAAGGTACGCGGGTTGCCACTGCCATCGAGAATCGGGTTGCCAGCGGCATCGAGCATCGGCACGGCCACCGACAGCTTGTTGTCGGTACCTGGCACCACGCTGCCGGTGCCGATCTGGGTTCCCTTGGCATCGTACAGCTTGTAGCCCTGGGAACCGCCACTGGCGGCGTCGAACACCACGCGCACCGGCATCGAGTCGCGAATCGATTGCTGGATCAGCGCAGTATCGGCGCCACCGTAGATGTCCAGCGATTCGCCCAGGGTCGGCTGGGTGATGGTGCCAGTACCACTGTTGCCACTACCCGCCGCGGCACTGATCGGCCCGGCGAACGCCAGCTTGTTGGCATCGGTGAGGGTGGTGGTGATGCTGCCGGCTGCGGCACGAGTAGGGATCACCTTGAAGCTGTCCCCCGCCGCCAGGCCACCGCCATTGAGCGACAGGCTGAAGCCGTCGATCACCGGCGCCGGGTCGGCGCTGAGGTCGAAGGTGCCCATGTCGGTGCCGTCGGAGCGGCGCACGCTGTACTGGTTGGCGCTGGTGAACTTCACCTCGTAGTCGTAGGTGGTGAGCTTGCCACTGTCGGCAATGGTCACGTCGAGGTTGCCAGAGCCGGAGCTGTTGTTCGACGAGGCCAGGCTGCGCTGAGCAATGGCGGTAGCGCTATTGATGCTGGAGAACAGCGAGCTGCCGAACTGGCCATTGGCATCCAGGCCCTGGCCCAACTGGCTGTTGATGCTGTCGGCCACCACCAGGGCGACACGGCCAAGCTCGTTCATCGACGGCGTCAGCACGTCCTGGCGATAGCGCAACAGGCCACCGATGGCGCCACCGGTAATCACCGAGGTCACGTCGGAACTGAACGACTCGTAGTTGATGCGCAGGCTGGCCTGGCTCTTGTCGGCAACACCCGGCTGCACCGACAGGGTGTTGGCCTTGTTGCCGGTGACCAGCGACTGGCCACTGCCCAGGTAGACGTCGTAGTTGCCATCACGCTCCTGCACCGTCACACCAACCAGCTCGTTGAGCTGACGCACGGCTTCGTTGCGCGCATCCAGCAGGCTGTTGGGGGTGTTGCCGGTGGCACTGGCCGCGGCGATCTGCTTGTTGTACTCGGCGATGCTGCCGCTGAGCTTGTTGACCTGCCCGGCCAGCGTATCGAGCTGGGAGTTGATCACCTCGTTCTGCTGGTTCAGCTGGGTAGACACCGCGTTGAAGCGGTTGCTCAAGGTCTGCGCCTGGGTCAGCAGCAGCTGCCGCGAGGCAACATCACCGGGCTTGGCCGCTGCGGTCTGCAGGGCCGAGAAGAATGCGGTAAGGACCGAGCTGATGCCGGTATCACGGTCGGCCAGCAGCTTGTCGACGCTGGTGATCTGGTCCTGGAAGGCGACCGAGTCGGCCTGCAGCGAGGTGGCCGTCTGCAGTTGGTTGTCCAGGTAGGCGCTGTAGATGCGGCGCACGTCCGACAGCGTGGTACCGGTACCCAGGAAGCCCGCGCCGATATTGTGCGACGGGCCCGCGGCCTGGATTGTCTGCTGGCGCGAATAGCCACTGGTTGCGGCGTTGGCGATGTTGTTACTGGTAACCGACAATGCCGCCTGGCTGGCACTCAGGCCACTCAGGCCGATCGAAATCAGGCTCGACATGATTTAGTCCTTTTATAGATTCGTGGTTCTGCCAGCCATGGCGTATTGCGGGGTTGCTTGCATTTGCCGGGCGATGCTGATGATTTTCTTCGCATAGCCCGGGTCGGTCGCATAACCTGCCTTTTGCAGCTCTCTTGCAAACTGCTCAGGGTTATCGGCCGAAGCCAGTGCATCTTGATAGCGGGAATTGCTCTGCAACAGGCTTACCAGGTCGTGGAAGCTGTCCTGGTACGAGTCGTAGCTGCGGAACGCCGCCGTTTCCTTGACGAACTGGCCGTCACGGAACTCGCTGGTGATCGCTCGCGCCTGTTCACCCTGCCAGTTGCCGGTGGCCTTGATGCCGAAAAGGTTGTGGCTGCTGCTGCCATCGGTGTTGCGCATGACCGATTTGCCCCAGCCGGTTTCCAGCGCGGCCTGGGCCACCAGGTAGCGCGGGTCGATACCAATGCGTTTGGCGGCCTGTTCGGCCATCGGCAGCATGGTGGCGACGAATTCGTCACTGTCGGCGAACGCCTTGTTCGGTGCCAGTGGCGGCTGGGCCACGGCGCGGCCGAGGATGCGCAGACCGTTGTCCGGCACGGCGAACGCCTGGGCCACCTGCTGGCCGTCACGGGCCGGTACGGCAGCGCTGTTGGTACTGGCCGCAGACGGCACGATGCCGGCAAGCAGGCGGTCGGTGAGCTTGCTCGGCAACGCCAGGCGCCGCGCGTTGAGCGCGGCAACGTCGTTGCGGGCAGATGCCGAATCGGCGGCATGCACCGGCTCGGCCACCTTGTTGCCCCACAACGCCGGGCCACTGCCCTCGGCCCGCGGGAACGGGCTGGTGTTGATGGATGTGCTGCGGCCCTTGGTCAGCTGGCGCACCAGCACGTCCTGCAGGCCGATACCGCCACCTTCGCGGGACATGCTAACGGCCAGCTGCTGGTCGTACATGTCACGGTACTGCTTCACCGTTTCGGTGTTCATCGGGTTGTCGTCGGCCAGCACGTCGCTGGCCTTGCGCGAGGCCTTGAGCATTTCGCTGATGAACAGCGATTCGAACTCCTGGGCCACCTTGCGCACGTTGGCATCGCTGTCGCGGTCGCCATGCTTGAGCGCGCTCAGGCGGTTGAGGTCGGTGTAGGCGCCGCTGTCGACGCTGCCGGAAACCAGGCTTTTGCTGTTCATCCGCGCCGTCCTCAGATCACGATCAGGTCGGCCTGCAAGGCGCCGGCCTGTTTCAGGGCTTCGAGGATGGCCATCAGGTCGCTGGGCGCTGCGCCCACCTGGTTCACCGCACGGACGATTTCATCCAGCGTGGTGCCCGGGCCAAACTTGAACATCGGCTTGGCCTCCTGCTCGGCGTTGACCCGCGAGCGCGGTACAACGGCGGTCTGGCCGTTGGAGAACGGCCCCGGCTGGCTGACGATCGGGTCTTCGGTAATGGTCACGGTCAGGCTGCCGTGGGTCACCGCGGCCGGCGACACCTTGACGTTCTGGCCGATGACGATGGTGCCGGTACGCGAGTTGATGATGACCTTGGCCACCGCCTGGCCCGGGTCGATCTCGAGGTTCTCGAGGATCGACAGGTAGTCCACGCGCTGGCTCGGGTCCATCGGCGCAGTGACCCGCACCGAACCGCCGTCCACGGCCTGGGCCACGCCTGGGCCGAGCAGGTCGTTGACCTTGTCGACGATGCGCTTGGCGGTGGTGAAGTCGGGGCGGTTCAGGTTCAGGGTCAGGCTGTTGCCCTGGTTGAAGCCGCTTGGTACTGCACGTTCGACGGTTGCACCACCAGGGATACGACCGGCCGACGGAACGTTGACGGTGATCTTCGAACCATCACGGCCCTCGGCATCGAAGCCGCCCACCACCAGGTTGCCCTGGGCCACGGCATAGACGTTGCCGTCGATACCTTTGAGCGGGGTCATCAGCAGGCTGCCGCCGCGCAGGCTCTTGGAGTTACCGATCGAGGACACGGTAATGTCCACCACCTGGCCTGGCTTGGCGAACGCCGGCAGGTCGGCATGCACCGACACGGCCGCGACGTTTTTCAGCTGCACGTTGCCGGAGCCGGCCGGCACCTTGATGCCGAACTGCGACAGCATGTTGTTGAAGGTTTGCAGGGTAAACGGCGTCTGGGTGGTCTGGTCACCGGTACCATTGAGCCCCACCACCAGGCCGTAACCGATCAGCTGGTTGGAGCGCACGCCAGAAATGCTGGCAATGTCCTTCAGGCGCTCGGCCTGGGCGCCGAAGGCACAGGACAGGAGCAGGGTTGCGGCAATCAGCTGCCTCACGTTGAACATGGTCATCCGTACTCAGAAAGGCCAAAGCGGGCTGATGAAGAAGCGGTCCAGCCACCCGGGCTGGCTGGCATCGGCGAACGAGCCGGTACCGGAATAGGTGATGCGCGCGTCGGCCACACGGGTGGACGGCACGGTGTTGTCGGTGGCGATGTCGTCGGCGCGGATCATGCCGGCAATGCGCACCAGCTCTTCGCCAGTGTTCAGGGTCAGCCACTTCTCGCCGCGCACGGCGATGATGCCGTTGGGCAGCACTTCGGCGACGGTCACGGTGATGGAACCGGTCAGGGTGTTGCCCTGGGTGGCCTTGCTGTCGCCCTTGGTGGCACGCTCGCCGCTGTAGCCGGCCTCCAGCGACAGGTCACCGCCGCCGAACGGGTTGTTGGTGCTCGGCGTGCTGCCGAACAACGAGGTCAGGCCGATATTGGCGTTGCTGTTCTTCTGGATCTGCGAGCCGGCGTTCTTGCTGGCCGAGGTGCGCTCGTTGAGGGTGATGGTGATGATGTCACCCACCCGGAACGCCTTGCGGTCGCTGTACAGGTTCTGCTCGAAACCGGCCTGGTAGATCGAACCGTTGTTGGCCGCTGCCGGCAACGGGGTGCGCGGCAGTACCGGCGCGTAGTACGGGTCGTTGGGCTTGGGCGTCGGCGCGACGCAACCTGCCAGCAACACCGCCCCCCCCAGGGCGAAAACGGACAACAGACGATTCATGACGCTTACCTCACGGGTGCAACAGAGTGACGGGGTTGGAGCTACCTGCTTCAGAGCTGCTGAGTAACGAACGACAGCATCTGGTCAGCGGTGGAAATGACCTTGGAGTTCATCTCGTAGGCACGTTGGGTGGTGATCATGTTCACCAATTCTTCCACGGTGCTGACGTTGGAGTTTTCCAGGGTCTGCTGCAGGGTGGTGCCGAAACCGTTCAGGCCCGGCGTGCCGACTTGCGGCGCACCACTGGCAGCAGTCTCGAGGAACAGGTTGTCACCGATCGCCTGCAGGCCGGCCGGGTTGATGAAGTCGGCGGTCTGGATGTTGCCGATCACCTGTGCAGCCGGGTTGCCGGCGGTGGTGATCGACACGGTGCCGTCCTGGCCGACGGTGAAGGTCTGCGCGTCGTTCGGCACGACGATGGCAGGCTCCAGGGCATAGCCATTGGCGGTGACGATCTGGCCGTCGGAGTTCAGGTGGAAGGTGCCGTCACGGGTGTACGAAACGGTACCGTCCGGCTGCAGAATCTGGAAGAAACCACGGCCGTTGACCGCCATGTCCAGCGGGTTCTCGGTGGTTTGCAGGCTGCCGGCGACGAAGCTTTTCTGGGTGCCGACAATACGCACACCGGTACCGACCTGCAGGCCCGAAGGCAGTTCGCTGTCCTGGGTCGACTGAGCGCCAGGCTGACGCTTGATCTGGTAGAGCAGGTCCGCGAATTCGGCGCGATCACGCTTGAAGCCGGTGGTCGAAACGTTGGCCAGGTTGTTGGAAATGACCGTCAGGTTGGTGTCCTGGGCGGACAGGCCGGTTTTAGCGACCCAAAGAGCCGGAAGCATGTTGATTCTCCTCGTGCGCCTGTTTTACGGCACCCGTTCAAAAGTGATTAGCCGATTTGCAAAACCCGAGCCATGGCTTCGTCGCCTTCCTTGGCCGCGTTCATCATCTTGACGTGCAGTTCGAACTGGCGGGATAGCGCCAGCACCGAGGTCATTTCTTCCACGGCATTGACGTTACTGCCCTCCAGGAAACCCGACACCACCCGCACATTGACGTCGGCGGCGGCCGGCTGGCCGTCGCGGGTATGGATCAGGCCATCCAGGCCCTTGGTCAGGCCTTGGGTGTCCGGATTGACCAGCTTGATGCGGTCGACCTCGGCCATTACCCGCGGGTCTTCACCCATGGAGCGAATGCTGATGGTGCCGTCAGCCCCCACCTCTACCTTCTGCTCCGGCGGAATGGCAATCGGGCCACCGTTACCGATCACCGGCATGCCGTTGCCGGCACGCAGCACGCCCAAGGCATCGATGTTCAGGCTGCCGGTACGCACATAGGCTTCGCTGCCGTCGGGTGCCTGCACGGCAATGAACCCCTTTCCGGTCACCGCCACATCCAGGTCACGACCGGTCTCGACCATCGGCCCTTCACTGAAGTCGGTGGCCGGGCGCTCGGTCATGGCAAAGGCACGCGACGGAAAGCTGTCGCCGAACACCGGCATCGAGCGCGCTTGCTCCAGGTCACGCTGGAAACCGTTGGTGGAAATGTTCGCCAGGTTGTTGGCGTGGGCCTTCTGCGCCAGCGCGTTCTGGCTGGCGCCGGTCATGGCCACATAAAGCAACTTGTCCACAGTATCTCCTCTGCGCGTAGCGGCCGCGCGATCATTGGCTGAGGCTTAAGCAATATTTGAACCAGCTGTCACCCCTTCAATGAATCGGGCATTTCGGAGCCTGGGCTGTTTAGCGGTGTCAGTTTGTTGTCGCTGAGTAGCGGCGTGCCGAACGCAAAATTAACGGCAACCCGCATTGTTATAAGGCCCTGAAAACTGCATCCAGCCCGAACCTGGGTTGTTTTGCGCGCACATGTAGCGCCCGGTGGCAAGGCTCTGCCAGAGGTAGAAAGGCTTGGGCGCAGCATAGGCAGACAACATGGCACCACTGCCGATCGCCACCAGAACGGCAAGTGCGCATAAACTTTTCATAAAACTGTCCTTTTCGACTGTGAATGCAGCGCGTCCCTGCGCATTCAGGGTTGATGTCAGGTCATCTGAATGATGGTCTGCATGATGGTGCTTTCGGTGGAAATGGTCTTGGCGTTGGCCTGGTAGTTGCTCTGTGCCTTGATCAGGTTGACCAGTTCACCGGTCAGGTCGACGTTGGAGTCTTCCAGCGCACCACCCGCAATCTGGCCCAGGGTGCCGGTATCCGGGGCACCGATCACCGGCACGCCTGACGCGTAGGACTCTTTCCAGGCGGTGCTACCAATTGGGGTCAGCCCCTGCAGGTTGGCGAAGTTGGCGATCGCCACTTGGCCAATTACCTTGTCCTGGCCATTGGTGAAGTTGGCGAACATGAAGCCACTCTGGTCGATGGTCAGCCCCGACAACTCACCGGTGGCGAAGCCGTCCTGGCTCTTGGCGGTGGTGGCGCTTGCCGCGTTGTACTGAGTGGTGCCCAGCATGTCCAGGTTCACCCCGGCCAGGTTGGCAGTTGCGCCGTTCGGGCTCCATACGCCGGCAGCGTTCTTCTGCGCCGGGATCCAGTTGTCAAGGGTGAAGGTCTTGTCGGCGGAGATGGTCATGCCACCAGCTACCGGGCCTGCGGCCATGGCCGCAGTGTCCAAGGTCCCATCAGACTTGAACGGCAGCTTGTTGGCCAGCGGCGTGGTCGAAGTCGGGTCGGCAGGGTTGCGACCGTCGATGGTGGTGTACATGGTCCAGGAATTGCTGGCGGCATCCTTGACGAAGTACTGGTTCAACTGATGCGCATTACCTTGGCTGTCGTACACATCAGTGTTGAACGTGTAGTTGTAGCTGCCGGTATTGGCTGGATCGAACGGCGCGATGGCCGGCGCGGTGGCGCTGGAGTTCAGGTTGACGTTCTCGGAGATTTTTCCGGTCGGGTTCGGCGTCAGGTTCGACGTGTCGATTTGCAGGTTTGTCAGCACACCCTGAATGACCTTGCCATCCGCACCCACGGCATAGCCCTGAAGGTTGGCGCCCGAAGAGTTCACTACATAACCCTGCTTGTCACTGTAGAAAGCACCGGCACGGGTGTAGATCTTCGACCCGTTGTCGTTCAAGGCAAAAAAACCATTGCCATCGATGGCCATGTCCAGCGCCTGGCCGGTGCCATTGATGTTGCCGGCGGAGAACTTTTGCGATACCGCAACCGTCTTCACCCCAGTACCGATAACGGTCTTGCCGGCACTGGTACCACGAATGGAGTTGGAATACTGGTCGGCGAACTCGGCACGCGACGACTTGAAGCCGGTGGTGGCAACGTTGGCAATGTTGTTGCCGGTAACGTTCAGGGCCTTGTTTGCTGCATAGAGGCCGCTAAGGCCGATATTGAAAGACATGTGCTAACTCCTGTCGGTGTGCTTAGGCCCTAGATGCCAATGCTCTGAATTTTGGAAAGCGCAATGCTGCCCAGCCCCGCAAGGTTGAGCGTCATCTCCGAACCATTGGTTCCCATGGTCACACTGGTTACCGTGGCCGGCAGGTTGGTGGTCATGGCCGTGGCCTTGCCCTCGATCGAAGCGGTGGCCTTGAAGGTGTAGGTACCTGCGGCCGCTACTTCGCCGTCGTCGTCCAGGCCATCCCAGGTAAAGTCGATCTTGCCGGCTTTCTGGGTTTCCAGGTCGATGGTGCGCACCAGCTTGTCGTCCTTGTCGTAGATACCCACCGAGGTGGCGGTACTGGACGACGTCAGGTTGATCGAGCCCTTGATGCCCTTGCTGGTATCGACCACGGCCTTGTCGGTCTCGACGATCACGTTGCGCCCGACCAGTGACGAGGCCTGCAGGGCCTGGGAAGACTGCAGCCCGGCGGCGATATAGAGCACCGAGTCATTCAGCGACTGCATGCTCTCAAGGCTGCTGAACTGGGCCAACTGTGCCACGAACTCGCCGTTTTCCTGCGGATCGAGCGGGTTCTGGTTCTTCATCTGGGTAACCAGCAGCTGCAGGAACGCATCCTTGCCCAGGGCACTGCCGGCGGCGCCGGTGCTGCTGCTGTTCTTGCTCTGCTGCTTTTGCAGCGAGGTCAGGTATGCGCTACCGACGTCGGTGGTGGAATTGGTAGTGGTCATGTCGGCTTCCTATCACTGCCCCAGGGTCAGGACTTTCTGCATCATGCTCTTGGCCGTGTTCATCAGCTCGGCATTGGTCTGGAACGCGCGGCTGGCGGAGATCATGTCAGCCATCTCCTCGACCACGTTGACGTTCGGGTAGTAGACGTAGCCGTCCTTGTTCGCCGCCGGGTGGTTGGGCTCGTAACGGGCCTCCAGGTTGCTCTGGTCCTCGACGATGCCCTTTACCTGCACGCCCTGCCCTGCCTCGCCCTGGTCCTCGAACAGCGACTGGCTGCTGCCGGCCTGTGCGTCCTGGAAGGTAGTGGCGAACACCGGGTGGCGAGCGCGGTAGGTCTGGTCGATGCTCGAGGACACGGTCTCGGCGTTGGCGATGTTCGACGCAACGGTGTTCAGGCGCGTGTTCTGCGCACTCATGCCGCTACCGGCAATATTGAAAACACTGGAAAGGGACATGGTCATTCTCCCCGCAGGGCCGAAACCAGCCCTTTGAATTTACTGTTGAGCAAGGTGAAGCTGGCCTGGAAGCCGACGGCGTTCTCGGTGTAGTTCGATTGCTCGATCTGCGCGTCCACGGTGTTCTGATCGATCGACGGCTGCGTTGGCGTGCGGTACTTGAGGGTATCGTCGGCCATGGCCAGGCCCTCGGCCTCGATATGGCGGCTATTGGTACGATCGAGGCTGAAGCGGCCACCGCTCTGCTGTTTATCGCTTTCGGCGGCGAGCACCGAGGCGAAGTCCATGTCACGCGCCTTGTAGTTGGGCGTGTCGGCGTTGGCGATGTTGTTGGCCAGCACTTCGGCGCGCTGGGCGCGGAAGCCCAGGGCCTTTTCGTGAATACCAAGCGCCTTGTCGAAGCTGATGCTCATGTCGGGGAAACCTTCGGAGGTTGACCGGAATATCGTTGGGCAAGGTATAGCAAGGGCTGTGCCAACCAACGAAAAGCCCGGAAATACGGGCTTGCAGGGCGCAGTGCTGTCAGAGTGATGCCAGAAAAGCGGCAAAGGCCTTCCGCCTTGGGTGGCGAAAGCGGCAATTGCCGGGCGGCAAAAGCGGCAAAACAAAAAATTGACGTCAGTGTTTTGCCTGTGCCGACCTCTTCGCGGGCGCGCCCGCTCCCACTGGTAGGGCGCCACCCCAAGGTTTGCATGGATCCTGTGGGAACGGGCATGCCCGCGAAGAGGCCGGCACAGGCAAACAAAAAGGCCGGCAGCTTAGCTGCCGGCCCCCTTGCTTACTTGGCCTGGTAGATGATCCCCGGGCTGCACTGCACCATCTGGTAATGGTCCGGTAGCCCGTTCAGCGCCTCGGAAGCGCCGAGGAACAGGTACCCACCCGGCTTCAAGGTACTGTGAATGCGCAACAGGATGTCCTTCTTCACCTGCGCCGAGAAGTAGATCAGCACGTTGCGGCAGAACACCACATCGAACTTGCCCAGGCTGGCATAGCTGTCGAGCAGGTTGAAGGCGCGGAACTCGACGCGACTGCGAATCGCCGGCTTGACTGCCCAGCGCCCCGGCCCCTTGGTGTCGAAGTAGCGCTGCAGGCGCTCCTGGGACAAGCCACGGGCTATCGCCAGGCTGTCGTACTCACCGGTCTTGCAGTTGGTCAGCATGGTGCCGGACAAGTCGGTGGCAACGATCTGCGCGCCCATCTTCAACTGGCCGAGGTTGCTGCGCTCGAACTCGTCAATGGCCATCGAGATGGAATACGGCTCCTGCCCCGACGAACACGCCGCCGACCACATGCGCAGGCGCTGGCCGGGGTTGTTGCGAATGAACTCGGGAATAACCTTGTTCTTCAGCACCTCGAACGGGTAGGTGTCGCGAAACCACAGGGTCTCGTTGGTGGTCATGGCATCGACCACCTGTTCGCGCAAACCGCCACGCGGCTGGGCCTGAATGCGCTGCACCAGCTCGCCCAGGCTCTTGATACCCTGTTGCTCCATCAGCTTGTTGAGACGGCTGGAAACCAGGTACTGCTTATTCTCGCCCAGCAGGATGCCACAGGCTTTCTCCAGGAATACCCGGAACTGTTCGAAATCCAAATTACCCGTAGACACTACTGCCGCCTCTTTTCAATCACTGGAGCCGGGGGCCTGCCCCCGGCCGCGTCAATGCGTTGCCTTGATCCGGTCGACCACCCGCTGGGCCAGGTCGTCCGGCTTGAACTTGGCCAGGAAGTCATCGGCACCGACCTTCTTGACCATCGCCTGGTTGAACACCCCGGACAGCGAAGTATGCAGGCAGATATGCAATTTTTGCATGCGCGGATCGCTGCGGATCTCTGCCGTTAGCGTATAGCCGTCCATTTCCGGCATTTCAATGTCCGAGATCATCATCAGGAACTCTTCTTCCGGCTTCTTGCCCTCGTCCACCAGCTGGCGCAGGTAGTTCAGGGCCTGGCGGCCGTCATTGAGCGCCACCACCTCCACCCCCACGGTCTGCAGGCAACGGCTGACCTGCTTGCGCGCCACCGAGGAATCGTCGACGGTGAGCACCCGCAGCAGCACGGCCTTGTCCTGCACCTCGGCATCGATCACCCCGTCCGACACCGACTCCGACGAAGGCGCCACTTCGGCCAGCACCTTCTCCACGTCGATGATCTCGACCATGCGGTTATCTACCCGGGTGACCGCAGTCAGGTAGTGGTCGCGTCCGGTGCCCTTGGGTGGCGGATGGATTGCCTCCCAGTTCATGTTGACGATGCGCTCCACCGAGTGCACCAGGAAACCCTGGGTCTTGGTGTTGTATTCGGTGATGATCACGAAGCTGTTGCGCGTGTCTTCCTGCAGCGGCCGCAACCCGGTGGCCATCGACAAGTCGAGGATCGGGATGGTCGCCCCGCGAATATTGGCGACGCCGCGCACCACCGGGTGCGCCTTGGGCAGCAGGGTCAGCGCAGGGCATTGCAGCACTTCCCTGACCTTGAATACGTTGATGCCGTAAAGCTGTTCACCATTGAGGCGAAACAGCAGCAATTCCAGGCGATTCTGCCCCACCAGCTGTGTGCGCTGGTTGACCGAATCCATCACACCTGCCATGCCAGACTCCTTTATGTTTCAGCCTTTCGTTGCAACTCAGGTAGAGAGTCGGCACGGGCTTTGCTTTTTTGAGCGCCATGTACACGAAAACGACATTTTCCCGACGATTGACGCGCCTGCTGACTGGCTCGCTGGCCATGCTGTGCCTGTTGCTGCCCGGCGTTCGCACGGTAGCGGACGCGTTTACCTTGCCTGAACAACTTATCGGTGTCACCCAAGGGTTTCTTGAATTCAGCGTCGAAGATTACCTGGCGACCACCCAGACCGCCGGCCGCTACGAAATCCAGGTCAACCCGCTGGACCCGCGCCTGCGCATGCCGTTGTGCAGCCAGCAACTTGACGCCTCGCTGGAAAGCCCGGCCCAGCCGCTGGGCCGCGTCACGGTAAAGGTGCGCTGCGAAGGCATGGCACCGTGGACCGTGTTCGTGCCGGCCACCGTGCGGCTGTTCCGCGACGTAGTGGTGGTGACCCGCCCGCTCAAGCGCGACAACGTGGTGGGCGAAGGCGACGTTGCCCTGCGCGAGCGCGATGTCGGCACCCTGGGCCAAGGCTTCCTGACCGAACTGGATCAGGCGCTGGGCATGAAAATGCTGCGCCCGACGGTGATCGACCAGGTCCTCACCCCGCAACACCTGGAACAGGCCGAGGTGGTGCGCAAGGGCGACCACGTGGTGATCATCGCCCGCAGTGGCAGCCTGAGCGTGCGCATGCCCGGCGAAGCCCTGAGCAAAGGCAGCCTGAGTGAACAGATCCGGGTGCGCAACCTCAACTCCAAACGGGTGGTCAAGGCCAGGGTGACCGGCCCCGGCCAGGTCGAGGTCAGTATGTAGCCAGCCCATTGATTTGCGCTGGCGGTGAGGAACCGCTTTTCCTAAACTGTGTCAGAAAACGGGTTCGCGAGCTTGCTGACAGGCGGCTATGCATTTGTGCCTAAAGTTTCTTTCGGGTTGGCCGAAAACAAGGCAAGCGTCCAAATACCCAGAGGTTTCTGATCATGGTCATCGACTTCAGTCGTTTGAATAACTCTCCGTCCGTCACGGGCGGCGTGCGCGGCAACACCGCGCCCGGCAGCGCCGAAAAACCGGCAGCCAGCCAGGAAGCGGCAACCGCCACCAGCGCCAGCGGAGAAGCGGTACACCTCAGCCAGGAGGCCCAGCAGTTGCAGAAGATCAGCGACAAGCTGCGCGACGAGCCGGTGGTCAACAGTGCCCGTGTGGCCCAGTTGAAACAGGCAATCGCCGACGGCAGCTACCAGGTCGATGCCGGCCGGGTCGCCAGCAAACTGCTCGATTTCGAAGCCCAGCGCTGACCGTTCGGCGCGCTGACTTCACGGACGCCAGAAAAGCCAAGAGTTAGCCATGCACGACACCACCTTGCTGCAACTGATCGAAGATGACATTGCCCCGATGCAGGAACTGCTGGACCTTCTGCAAAAAGAAGCGATCGCCCTGCATGGCCGCGACATGCCGCTGCTGGAGCAGATCCTGGCGCGCAAGCAGTCGTTGATCATCTTGCTTGAGCAGCACGGCCAGCGCCGCAGCCAGTTGCTCGGCAGCCTGGGCCTGAGTGCCGATCGGGCCGGTGTACAAGCGGTGGCCGCGCAATCGCCCCATGGCGAAGTGATGCTGCAGCGGCTCGACATGCTTTCGCAGTTGATGGACAACTGCCAGCAGGTCAACCAGACCAATGGCCGGATCATTCAGGTGCAGCAACACGCCACCAACAACCAGATCCGCATCCTCATGGGCGGCGATTCACCGTCGCTCTATGACAGTCGTGGCAGCACCTCGCCGCTGGCCAAGCCACGGGCCCTCAGTCAAGTGTGATTTTTTCTGTCAAGGCACGGAACATACTGGCAAAATGCCGTTAATTGCGTGTGTCGCTTTTGCCTGGAGAACGATAAGCCGTGTTCAATGAATCCGATGCCCCGCAGCCGCCAAAGGTGCTGAACACCCCTTTGGAGATTGCGGCCAACTTACGGCAGCTGCAGGAAAGCCACGACCCCCTGATCATCACCTTCCATGACCGCAGCCAGCGCTTCCAGAGCTACGTGGTGCATGTGGACCGTGAAAGCAACACCCTGGCGCTGGACGAAATGATCCCGCGCGACGGCGAGAAATTCATCGAGAACGGCGAACACTTCCGCGTAGAAGGCTTCCACGATGGCGTGCGTATCGCCTGGGACTGCAACCACGCGTTGAAGATCAGTGAAGTCGACGGCCACCGCTGCTACCGCGGCGCCATGCCCCAGGAGGTGACCTATCACCAGCGCCGCAACGCCTTCCGCGCCGCGCTGAAGCTGTCGCAACTGGTCGATATCATCCTCGATGGTGCCCACCTGAAGGGCAACGGTGCCCTGCGTGGCAAGTTGCTGGACATCTCTGCCACCGGCTGCAAATTGCGTTTCGAAGGCAATGTCGAAGATCGCCTGCAACTGGGTCAGGTGTATGAGCGCTTCAAAGCGGGTAACCCGCTGGGGCTGGTGGACACCATGGTCGAACTGCGCCACCTGCACTATGAAGAGCGGATCAACACCACCTTCGCCGGTGTGCGCTTCCACAACCTCACCGGGCAGGCGCAGCGCAAGATCGAGAGCTTTGTGTACCAGCTGCAGCGTGAGGCGCGCCGGTTCGACAAGGACGACTACTGATCGTCGGCCGAATGCAAAAACGCCACCTGCCAAGGTGGCGTTTTCATTTGTGTCCTTATAGTGCCGGCCTCTTCGCGGGCGCGCCGGCTCCCACAGGGACGGCGCAGCCCTCAGGCTTGATGCGGTCCCGGTGGGAGCGGGCATGCCCGCGAACAGGCAGGCACAGGCTTACACCGACTTGCTGACCTCTTGCGGCTCAGACGCCGGTTGCCCGGTCCCCTTCTCTTCCGCCTCGGTGTCCTCTGCGGCCACCGGCGCCTGCATCACATCCTGCACGGTCTGCTCATCAACCCGCGGGTCCAGCGCCGCCGACAATGGCGAACCGGCCGCCGGCATCGCCACGTGGCCCAACGGCGCATCCTGCACCTGGTGCAGCCCGGTGACCGCCTTCGGACGAATGCGCCACACCAGCACCAAGGCAAAGAATACGAAGAAGGCATACAGCATCTGCGGGCCCAGCACCTTCATCAGCACGCCAGCGGCCAACGGCCCGATGCACGCCCCCACGCCATAGGTCACCAGCAGCATCGCGGTCAGCGACACCCGCCGCTCGCTTTCCACATGGTCGTTGGAAAACGCCACCGCCAGCGGGTACAGGCAGAACTGCAGCAACGAAATCACAAAGCCTATGCCGAACAGCAATTCCAGCGGCACACTGGGCAGTACCGCCAGCGGCGCCGAGGCCAGCGCCAGCCCCACCGCCACGCTACGGATCAGCACGGCCCGGTCGTAGCGGTCGGACAACCAGCCCAGCGGCCACTGCACCAGCAGGCCGGCAAAGATGCAGCTACCCATGAACAGGCCGACCTGCTCGGTACTCATGCCCTGGCCAGCGGCATACAATGGCGCCAGGCCATAGAACGAACCGACGATCAGCCCCGAGCCCAGCACCGTGCTGAGCGACTGCGGTACACGCTTGATGAAGAACTTGGGCTCCATCGGTGCCGGTCGCAGCGGCGCCGGGTGGATGCGCCGGGTCATCGCGACCGGTACCAGGCACAGGGTGAAACACATGGCCACCAGCATCAGCAGCTCCAGGCCTAGCTGAGGGTGCACCACCAGTATCAGCTGGCCAAGCACCAGGCCCAGGTACGAGGCGATCATGTAGCCGCTGAACACCGCGCCGCGGTGCTTCACATCGGCCTGCTCGTTGAGCCAGCTCTCGATGACCATGTACTGGCACATCATGCCCAGGCCGACGATCATCCGCAGCCCGACCCAGGCCGGTAGCCAGCTGGTCAGGCCATGGCCGAGTACCGCCGCGCCGACGATACCGGCGCAGGTGGCATAGGCGCGTATGTGCCCGACCCGGCCAATCAACCGATGGCCGACCTTGCCGCCGACCGCCAGGCCAAAGTAGTTGGCGGCCATCAACGCACCTACCCACAGGCTGTCGACATGGTCGGCCGCCAGGCGCAGGGCCAGATAGGTACTGAGCAGGCCCGAGCCGATCAACATCATCAGCGCGGCGAAATACAACGACTGAAACGGCTTCCATATATTTCGCATACGTCCCGTAAAGCTCCCTGGTCAGGTGGCGGGGGTGCTAGAAGCATAAGGGCAAAAACCGCCCGGCGCAGGCCCCCGGCAATGATTTTGCGCAGCGGGGGCGTATCCGGTGTCGGCCGTGTCGCGATCAGGCCTGTGCCGCCAGCACCCGACGCTCCCATGGCGTGATCTAGTCGAAGAAATCACTCAGCTCCTGGGCCTTGCTGGCGACGTAGCCTTCGATGAACTCGCTGCCGAACAGTTCCTGCGCATGACTCATTGAATAGCAGGGACACTGTGGGAGCGGGCGGGCCCGCGAAAAGGCCGCCAACAGGGGGCTGCTATTCCCGCAACGTCATGCCATTGGCCGGCAACGGCAAGGCGGTCTTGTAGCGCACCTGCTTGAGGGCGAAACTCGAACGTATGTTGGCCACCCCCGGCAACCGCGTCAGGTAATCGAGAAAACGCTCCAGCGCCTGGATGCTCGGCAACAACACCCGCAGCAGGTAATCCGGGTCGCCGGTCATCAAATAGCACTCCATCACCTCAGGCCGTTCTGCTATCTCTTCCTCGAAGCGGTGCAGCGACTGCTCAACCTGCTTCTCCAGGCTCACGTGAATGAACACGTTCACATCCAGCCCCAACGCCTCAGGCGACAGCAAGGTCACCTGCTGACGGATCACCCCCAGTTCCTCCATGGCCCGCACCCGGTTGAAGCAGGGCGTGGGCGACAGGTTTACCGAGCGCGCCAGCTCGGCGTTGGTGATGCGGGCGTTTTCCTGCAGGCTGTTGAGAATGCCGATATCGGTACGATCGAGTTTGCGCATGAGACAAATTCACCGGTTTTTTATGTTTATGCGGAATGTTTATCTTCCCCGCGCAGTAAAGGCAATCAACTTGAGAGAAAAATTCTCCTGCCGGGCCACTAAGATGTAGGGGACGCTGACTTACCAGTCACAAGCCGGTACTCAGCGGCGGCCGCTTCAGAGCTCACAAAAACAAATACCCGAGCGAGCGTAAAAAGCATGAACGAGTACGCCCCCCTGCGTTTGCATGTGCCCGAGCCTACCGGCCGGCCAGGCTGCCAGACCGATTTCTCCTACCTGCGCCTGAACGATGCAGGTCAAACCCGTAAACCCCCTGTCGATGTCGATGCTGCCGACACCGCCGACCTCGCCTACAGCCTGGTCCGCGTGCTCGACGAGCAAGGCAACGCCCAAGGCCCATGGGCCGAGGACATCGACCCGCAAATTCTCCGCCAAGGCATGCGTGCCATGCTCAAGACGCGGATTTTCGACAGCCGCATGGTGGTCGCCCAGCGCCAGAAGAAGATGTCCTTCTACATGCAGAGCCTGGGTGAAGAAGCCATCGGCAGCGGCCAGGCGCTGGCGCTGAACCGCAGCGACATGTGCTTCCCCACCTACCGCCAGCAAAGCATCCTGATGGCCCGCGACGTTTCGCTGGTCGATATGATCTGCCAGCTGCTGTCCAACGAGCGCGATCCGCTCAAGGGCCGCCAGCTGCCGATCATGTATTCGGTACGCGAGGCCGGCTTCTTCACTATCAGCGGCAACCTGGCGACCCAGTTCGTACAGGCGGTCGGCTGGGCCATGGCCTCGGCGATCAAGGGCGATACCAAGATCGCCTCGGCATGGATCGGCGATGGCGCCACCGCCGAGTCGGACTTCCATACCGCCCTCACCTTCGCCCACGTTTACCGTGCCCCGGTGATCCTCAACGTGGTCAACAACCAGTGGGCGATCTCCACCTTCCAGGCCATTGCCGGTGGCGAGTCGACCACCTTCGCCGGCCGTGGCGTGGGTTGCGGCATCGCCTCGCTGCGGGTTGACGGCAACGACTTCGTCGCCGTGTACGCTGCCTCGCGCTGGGCCGCCGAACGCGCCCGGCGCGGCCTGGGCCCCTGCCTGATCGAATGGGTCACCTACCGTGCCGGCCCGCACTCGACCTCGGACGACCCGTCCAAGTACCGCCCGGCCGATGACTGGAGCCACTTCCCGCTGGGCGACCCGATCGCCCGCCTGAAGCAGCACCTGATCAAGATCGGCCACTGGTCCGAGGAAGAACACCAGGCCACCACTGCCGAGTTCGAAGCCGCGGTGATCGCCGCGCAGAAAGAGGCCGAGCAGTACGGCACCCTGGCCAACGGTCACATCCCGAGCGCCGCCTCGATGTTCGAGGACGTGTACAAGGAAATGCCCGACCACCTGCGCCGTCAGCGCCAGGAACTGGGGGTTTGAGATGAACGACCATAACAACAGCATCAACCCGGAAACCGCCATGGCCACCACTACCATGACCATGATCCAGGCCCTGCGCTCGGCCATGGATGTCATGCTCGAGCGCGACGACAATGTGGTGATCTACGGCCAGGACGTCGGCTACTTCGGTGGCGTGTTCCGCTGCACCGAAGGCCTGCAGAACAAGTACGGCAAGTCCCGCGTGTTCGACGCGCCGATCTCCGAGAGCGGCATCGTCGGTACCGCCGTGGGCATGGGTGCCTACGGCCTGCGCCCGGTGGTGGAAATCCAGTTCGCCGACTACTTCTACCCGGCCTCCGACCAGATCGTTTCCGAGATGGCGCGCCTGCGTTACCGTTCGGCCGGCGAATTCATCGCCCCGCTGACCCTGCGCATGCCCTGCGGTGGCGGTATCTATGGCGGCCAGACTCACAGCCAGAGCCCGGAAGCGATGTTCACCCAGGTGTGCGGCCTGCGCACCGTCATGCCGTCCAACCCGTATGACGCCAAAGGCCTGCTGATCGCCTCGATCGAATGCGATGACCCGGTGATCTTCCTCGAACCCAAGCGCCTGTACAACGGCCCGTTCGATGGCCACCACGACCGCCCCGTTACCCCGTGGTCGAAGCACCCGCAAAGTGCCGTGCCAGACGGCTACTACAGCGTACCACTGGACAAGGCGGCCATTACCCGCCCCGGCAATGATGTCACCGTACTGACCTACGGCACCACGGTGTACGTGGCCCAGGTGGCCGCCGAAGAGACCGGCGTCGACGCCGAAGTGATCGACCTGCGTAGCCTGTGGCCGCTGGACCTGGACACCATCGTCGAGTCGGTGAAAAAGACCGGCCGCTGCGTGGTGGTACACGAGGCCACCCGCACCTGTGGCTTCGGCGCCGAACTGGTGTCGCTGGTGCAGGAACACTGCTTCCACCACCTGGAGGCGCCGATCGAGCGCGTCACCGGCTGGGACACCCCCTACCCCCACGCACAGGAGTGGGCTTACTTCCCAGGGCCTTCGCGGGTAGGTGCGGCATTGAAAAAGGTCATGGAGGTCTGAATGGGCACGCACGTCATCAAGATGCCGGACATTGGCGAAGGTATCGCGCAGGTCGAATTGGTCGAGTGGTTCGTCAAGGTCGGCGACATGATCGCCGAAGACCAGGTAGTGGCCGATGTCATGACCGACAAGGCCACCGTGGAAATCCCGTCGCCGGTCAGCGGCAAGGTGCTGGCCCTGGGTGGCCAGCCGGGTGAAGTGATGGCGGTTGGCAGCGAGCTGATCCGCATCGAAGTGGAAGGCAGCGGCAACCATGTGGACGTGCCGCAGGCCAAGCCGGCCGAAGCCCCGCCAGCCCCCGTGGCCGCCAGGCCGGAACCGCAGAAGGAAGTAAAGCCGGCTGCATGCCAGGCGCCGCTCAACCATGAGGCAGCCCCGATCGTGCCGCGCCAGCCGGGCGACAAGCCACTGGCCTCGCCGGCGGTGCGCAAGCGTGCCCTGGATGCCGGTATCGAACTGCGTTACGTACATGGCAGCGGCCCGGCCGGCCGCATCCTGCACGAAGACCTCGACGCGTTCATGAGCAAGCCGCACAGCGCGGGCGGGCAAGCGTCCAGTGGCTATGCCAAACGCACCGACAGCGAACAGGTGCCGGTGATCGGCCTGCGCCGCAAGATCGCCCAACGCATGCAGGACGCCAAGCGCCGGGTCGCGCACTTCAGCTATGTAGAAGAAATCGACGTCACCGCGCTGGAAGCCCTGCGCCAGCAACTCAACAGCAAGCACGGTGACAGCCGTGGCAAACTGACCCTGCTGCCGTTCCTGGTCCGTGCTCTGGTCGTGGCGCTGCGCGACTTCCCGCAGATCAACGCCACCTATGACGACGAAGCCCAGGTCATCACCCGCCATGGCGCGGTGCATGTGGGCATCGCCACCCAAGGTGACAACGGCCTGATGGTGCCGGTGCTGCGCCATGCCGAAGCGGGCAGCCTGTGGAGCAATGCCGGCGAGATTTCGCGCCTGGCCAACGCTGCCCGCAACAACAAGGCCAGCCGCGATGAGCTGTCCGGTTCGACCATTACCCTGACCAGCCTGGGCGCCTTGGGCGGTATCGTCAGCACACCGGTGGTCAACACCCCTGAAGTGGCGATCGTCGGCGTCAACCGCATGGTCGAGCGGCCGGTGGTAATCGACGGCCAGATCGTCGTGCGCAAGATGATGAACCTGTCCAGCTCGTTCGACCACCGCGTGGTCGATGGCATGGACGCCGCGCTGTTCATCCAGGCCGTGCGCGGCCTGCTCGAACAACCCGCCTGCCTGTTCGTGGAGTGAGCATGCAACAGACTATCCAGACTACCCTGTTGATCATCGGCGGCGGCCCTGGCGGCTACGTAGCTGCCATCCGCGCCGGGCAACTGGGCATCCCCACCGTCCTGGTAGAAGGCCAGGCACTGGGCGGTACCTGCCTGAACATCGGCTGCATCCCGTCCAAGGCGCTGATCCACGTGGCCGAGCAGTTCCACCAGACCTCGCGCTTTACCGAGCCATCGCCTCTGGGTATCAGTGTCGCCTCGCCACGCCTGGACATCGGCCAGAGCGTGGCCTGGAAGGACGGCATCGTCGACCGGCTGACCACCGGCGTCGCCGCGCTGCTGAAAAAGCACGGGGTAAAAGTGATCCATGGCTGGGCGAAGGTCCTCGACGGCAAGCAGGTCGAGGTCGATGGCCAGCGTATCCAGTGCGAACACCTGTTGCTGGCCACGGGCTCCAGCAGCGTCGAACTGCCGATGCTGCCGCTGGGCGGGCCGATCATTTCCTCGACCGAAGCCCTGGCGCCGAAAACCCTGCCGCAGCACCTTGTGGTGGTGGGCGGCGGCTATATCGGCCTGGAACTGGGCATTGCCTACCGCAAGCTGGGCGCGCAGGTCAGTGTGGTGGAAGCGCGCGAGCGCATCCTGCCGACCTACGACAGCGAGCTGACCGCCCCGGTGGCCGAATCGCTGAAGAAGCTGGGCATCGCCCTGCACCTGGGCCATAGCGTCGAAGGTTACGAAGGCGGCTGCCTGCTGGCCCGTGATGGCCAGGGCGGGCAACTGCGCCTGGAAGCCGACCAGGTGCTGGTGGCCGTAGGCCGTCGGCCACGCACGCAAGGTTTCAACCTGGAGTGCCTGGACCTGAAGATGAACGGCGCCGCCGTCGCCATCGACGAGCGCTGCCAGACCAGCATGCGCAACGTCTGGGCCATCGGCGACGTGGCCGGCGAACCGATGCTTGCGCACCGGGCCATGGCCCAGGGCGAGATGGTCGCGGAGATCATCGCCGGCAAGGCACGCCGTTTCGAACCTAGCGCGATCGCCGCGGTATGTTTCACCGACCCGGAAGTGGTGGTGGTCGGCAAGACCCCGGAGCAAGCCAGCCAGCAAGGGCTGGACTGCATCGTCGCGCAGTTCCCGTTCGCCGCCAATGGCCGGGCCATGAGCCTGGAATCCAAAAGCGGTTTCGTGCGCGTGGTGGCGCGCCGTGACAACCACCTTATCCTTGGTTGGCAGGCGGTTGGCGTGGCGGTTTCCGAGTTGTCGACGGCGTTTGCCCAGTCGCTGGAGATGGGCGCGTGCCTGGAGGACGTAGCCGGCACCATCCATGCCCACCCGACACTGGGTGAGGCGGTACAGGAAGCGGCACTGCGCGCCCTGGGCCACGCTCTGCATATCTGACACTGAAGCGGCTGAGGCCGATTTGGCCCGCTGCGCCCCAAGGCGCCGCGGGTCTTTTTTCATGCCTGATCGGTGCCGGCCTCTTCGCGGGTAAACCCGCCCACAGGATTTGTACTGCCTTTGAGCCTTGTGCAATACCTGTGGGAGTGGGTTCACCCGCGAAGAGGCCCGCTCGGTTTACTCCGAAATGGCGTTCTTGCCAGCATCCTTGGCCCGGTACAGCGCCTGGTCGGCACGCGCCAGCAGCGTATACGGGTCATCTTCTTCCTGCCATTGCACCACGCCGTAGCTCATGGTCAGCCGGCAATCGCCCACCGGCCCCAGCCGCTCCATCACCTGGCGCAATCGCCCCGCCACCTCCAGCGCTTCGCCCAGCGAGGTCTGTGGCAGCACGATGGCGAACTCGTCACCACCCCAACGGGCCAGCAGGTCCGGCTCTCGCAGGCAGGTTCGCAGGCTGTCGACCACCCGCACCAGCGCCGCATCACCCTGGGCATGGCCATAACGGTCATTGATCGGCTTGAAGTCATCCAGGTCCATGGCAATCAGCGACAACGGCTGGCGAAAGCGCTGGGCGCGCTGACATTCCCGCTGCAGCACGTTTTCCAGCCGGTAGCGGTTGGCGACCCGGGTCAAGGCATCGCGTTCGGCCAACTCGCGGTTCTCATCCAGTTGCCGCTGCAACTGCTGGTTCACCCACGACAGCTCGCGGGTGCGTTCGGCGACCTGGCTTTCCAGCGACTGGTTCTTCTGCTGCAGCTGCGCCACCAGGCGTTTGCCGGCATCGATGTTGCGGTGGGCACCAAGCATGCGCGCCACCGAGCCATCCGGATTACGGTCGATGATGTAGCCGCTGTCCTCGACCCACAGGTAGCTACCGTCCTGGCAACGACAGCGGTATTCGACCAGGTAGTGCTCGTTGCGCTGGTTGATGTACGCCTCGAAATGCGCCATCACCCGAGGGTAGTCCTCCGGGTGGATCACGCTTTCCCAGGTGAGCACTGAATTGGCCATGGAATGGCTGGGGTAGCCGAGCATGACGTACCAGCCCGGGTTGCGATAGACATAGCCGGTATTGGCATTCCAGTCCCAAATGCCATCGCTGATCAAATCGAACAACGTATGCAACTGCTGCTCGCTGAAGCCGGCAGGTACCGGCCGGGTTTCCTGACTCATGAATGCTCTCCCTGATGCCCAGCAACTTCGCTCCGATCAAGGGGCTGCCGACAGTGGTGGTCATTGCCGCAGGCGGCAAGGTCATGCCTCTGACGGGCAAGCATATGCCCAGCGTGCCACCATCGGAATACCCCAACCCCTTATTTTCTCGGCGTTGGCGGCTGGCATGGCATTTGCCATTCCACACTGGCCAATCACCTTTCCGAGGAGGACCCCATGTCGATTGCCATCAACGGCCTCGGCTGGCAGGCCGTAGTACATCAGCAGCAGCGCACCAGCAACGAGCAAACGCCGGCCAATGGACCGCAGCTCAGCCCGCTGATGGTCGCCAGCAATGCCACCGCGCAACACGGCAGCCGAGGCAATACTGCGCAGCAGAATGCCGATGACGCCCGCGAAGAAGCCTTTGCCAGGCTCAAGGTAATGCTGCACAACCCCGAGGCCGCCGGCAGCCCACCGGGGGACGGGGCGACTGCGGAAACCAGCAGCGCCCGCCAGGCCTTTGACGACTACATGAACAAGACCCCGGGCGAGATGATCAAGGAGAAGCTGTTGCATGAACTGGGCATGACCGAGGACGAATACAACGCCTTACCGCCCGAGCAGAAGGAAAAGGTCGCCCAGCAGCTTGCCCAACGTATGCAGGAAGATGTGGAAATAAAGACCCAGGCAAAGATCGACGACCAAGCCACTGCGCGGGAAACCACTGAGGATGGGCAGCACCTGACAGCACGCACGGGAATGTAACAGGTGTAGTGGTCTACTAACCCCGGACACCCATTTAGGCGAGAATGCTCGCCACAGAGAGGTGTCCGATGACCAAGCAACGCCGTACCTTTACCCCTGAGTTCAAGCGCGAAGCTGCCTGCCTGGTGCTCGATCAAGGCTACAGCCATGCCGAAGCGGCCCGTTCGCTCGGCTTGGTCGAGTCGGCCCTGCGCCGATGGGTTAATCAACTTCAGCAGGAGCGCGGCGGCGTTACGCCGGCCAGCAAAGCGTTGACGCCAGAGCAGCAAAAAATCCAAGAGTTGGAAGCCCGGATCACGCGCCTTGAACGCGAGAAATCGATACTAAAAAAGGCTACCGCGCTCTTGATGTCGGAAGATCTCGAGCGTACGCGCTGATCCGCCAGCTCAGCGACCATGAGCCCGCTGATTGTTTGTGCGAAGTGCTCGAAGTCACTCGCTCAAGTTACTACGCACATCGTCACAGAAGGCGAACTCCGGACGTTGAACGACTACGGTTGCGCAGTCGAGTGAATGAGTTGTTCACGCGAGGTCGAAGTGCGCCCGGCAGCCGCACCATCATGGCAATGATGCAAGAAGAGGGTGAGCAAATCGGGCGGTTCAAGGTACGCAGCCTGATGCGTGAGCTGGCGTTGATCAGCAAGCAGCCAGGATCACATGCGTACAAAAAGGCCACAGTGGAGCGGCCAGATATACCGAATACCTTGAACCGAGCGTTTGATGTCGAAGCTCCAAATCAGGTCTGGTGTGGAGACATCACTTACGTCTGGGCACAGGGCAAATGGCACTATCTGGCAGTTGTCCTGGATCTCTATGCACGCAGAGTGGTTGGCTGGGCCTTATCAGAAAAGCCGGATGGAGACCTGGTGGTCAAAGCACTGGACGTCGCCTACGAACAACGTGGAAAGCCTCAAGGACTCCTGTTCCACTCCGACCAGGGATCGCAATATGGCAGCCGTCAGTTCCGCCAGAGACTGTGGCGCTACCGCATGCGCCAGAGCATGAGCCGCCGAGGCAACTGTTGGGATAATGCACCGATGGAGCGAGTCTTTCGCAGCTTGAAATCAGAGTGGATACCGACCACGGGCTACCTGACCGGGCAGCAAGCTCAACGAGACATTGGCCAATACCTGATGGGCCACTACAACTGGATCCGGCCTCATCAGTTCAACGACGGGCTGGCTCCGGCGAAAGCTGAAGAAAAACTCAAAATCGTGTCCGGGATGAGTTGACCACTACACACCGCCGCTGGGGCGGGGCTATCATCTCGGCTTCAATCGTGGCGCAGGACAAGGCTTGATGTGAGCCTGAGTCACCTGTAAACACCCCAAATCCCGGGTAAGTAGGGTGGCCTCACTTTTGAGTACACCCCCGTGTGACTCAGGACAGAGATTCAAGATGTTCTAAAAAACGTCGACTCGATTCGATTTCCGAAGCTACGACGTCTTCAGTTCTCTTTAAAATGCTTTCCGGATCTTCTCCGTCTTTAATCGATAACACCATTTCCGCGACGGCAGCGAGATGCCTATCGCGCTCACTCGCCTCAAAAAACTTAAGCGCTTCCGCACTTTTGAGAGGTCCAAGTCTACGAGTCGCCAGGAAAATTCTTTTCGCTAGCAACTCTTTTTCAGACCTCTTTATTCCCGCTATTTCATCAAAAAATTCCGTAGCCCCGCTCGAAGCTAACTCAACCTGCGGAGCAAGATGCAAGAGAAAGGACGGAATCGACCTCGCGCCTGGACTTACGATTTTGATAGTCCTATCCGCAGAAAACTCCAACCAAGATTTCATAATCTCATTAATGTGCAGATCACCAAATCCGTAACCAACACAAATCAACTCGCGGACGAAATTTATATTACTTCTGAAGTGCTTTAGCATCGACTTAGGAAGAACCTGAGAAGACCGCTCATTGAATTTCTGAGCTCCAGAAAGTAGGGTTCTGCGGAGAAATTGCATTTCTCCATCAAAGTCAGCGTAGGCTATCTCGTTTAGTACTTTGGCTTTACCGCCAGGCGCACGCTGATCTACATAAACCAACTCTTCGTTAGCGGCCCGCAGAGAGTCAATGACAGCCTCAGGTGTATCACCTTGGGGAAGAATTTTTACCAAATCAGAATTGTCATTGTGGACGAATATATCAAGAGATCCGTGAAGCTTGAGCAAGTATATCCCAGGCTCCGGTGGATTGGGGAACCGCATACATCCGTTATCCAACTCATTTTTAGAGATTGATTCAGCCAAAAGAGTACCAATTATTTCCCCTGCGGCGTTCCGTCGAGGTAGCTCAACCAATGCGTCTGTAAAACCTGAATACAACGGAATAGAAAGATTTTTGGCAATCATCTCCACAATGGAGTCGTGATTTAGTGAAAATACCCATAACGGTGTGTTATTTTCATAAAGGGCATTTATCCCTCTATAGAGATCAAGATGATCTATAATAAATTGAGATCCATTTACATGCTGCAAATACAGCTGCATATAAACCATCTCCACCATCCACGAATACATCGTGTGGTACCCTGCAGAGTCACCGCCGTGTCGTTTAGATTGAACCTCTAGATATCCGAGAACACTCTCATAATGCAAGTCTTCCCTCGACATAACACCTATCAATTCCTCAATAATCGAATTTGAAACCCCACCACCTTGCCTTTTCCAGCCTTCATTGAATCTGCGCAATTTTTCTGGCGTCAGCCAGTTTTTTGTTTTTTTAGTCAGATCCCAAACAAGAGGCATTCCAACATCGAACGAAGCGCCTGCGCCCAAGAACAGTCCAGTTAAGTTCTGACTCATAAAAATTCCATCTAAATAGCGCCGTGCGCAAGCTAATAAGGCAGGCTAGATCTAAGGACACCAAGTAATCAAACGACTTTACGGATTTCAAGATATTTTTTGACTAATCGAAACACCCTGTTTGCTCGTTCATCCTCCGAGAATAAACCATCAAAAAGCGTTCCGTAGGCCAGGGTGTAAATGTCTATCATGTCATTACGAACCTTCGCAGGTGACAGGTTTGATGCTATGCCATCTTTTGCTCTGTCTAATGTATAAAAGTACGCGGAAACTGCCACTCTAAACAAATAGGTGTATGGCAGCTCAGTAGCGTTTGGAATGACGCGAACATTGGGATGACCGCTAAAGAAACTGTAAGCCATCGCAAGTATATCGCTAGTACCCTGAGCAGATAGGGCCACATCAATTCCCCGGCCGGCCCTAATTTTTTGCAGGTCTGCCGTTGAGAAATTGCTGTACATCTCAACCATACCATTTATTACGATTTCAGATCCCGCAAGCAGACTCTGCATCTGGGTTTTGGCAGCTTTCACATGCTCGCCAAACGCATCCAGGGTCTGAACATCCCCTGCTATAGCGGAGTCAAGCAACCTGATGAATTCAGGAAAAATGGATGTTTGAAAGCCATCTATTAAACGACTCTGCAAACCAGCTCTGCGGCCACGCACTGCACAGGCATGATAAGTGCTTTTAATTATTCCTATTTGCGAATCATAGTCACGAATAATCGAAACCCGCTTACTAAGTGCCGTCAGTTCTCCGCACTTATACATCTCTATCGCTGTATAATCCGCAATCACCGCATAGTTTTGCGGGTTCCTTTTAAGGTAGCTTCGAAGCTCCGGCCTCTCCAAAAAATTTGTGTCGACCACTATTCTTCGCATATATCCCAGAATTCCATATAGGACACCTAAACAGCGTGACTAGGTGCGGTCACGCTCTACAAATCAGCTCGTGGTATGGAGTTATCATTCAACGTCGGCCTGGGCTTTTCAGAGGATCGCCTTGCCTCCATCCGTTCAAGGGTATCAAGCGTATCTTGCCGCTCCTGCATACGATCAGCGGACGTATAGACATCGACCTTCAGGTGCTTTGAACGCACCATGGATCCTAGACTTTTTTCCACCTTTTGAAGGCTACGTGCCATGTCGATTAGAGGGTCTCGTCCAAGTTCGCTTGTCCCCATGTAATCCGCCATGGTCAATGTGTACACATTGGTCTCCCTCGGCTTCCCCTTATCGCCTCGGCGCCACGAAATCGAGACCTTGAAAGCTTTGCCCTCTAAGACGCTGATGTCGGCAAGGTAGCTTCGCAAGCCCTGACCTGGCTTCAAAACGCTAACGCGCTCAAAAGGAATTTTCGCATCCTCCCTGCGGGCCTCTCCATTTTGAAGCGGGGGATCAAACTGAATTTGGATGTCGTAAGCCGTGGCATTTCCAGTGTTATCCACAACCAAGTCAAAGTGACGCAGAGACCAGCGATTTGGGCTGAGAGTCGCGACCACATGAGGCTGATCTGATGCTTCGGCCATCCTCGTGGTTTCTTTCGCGAGCAACTTGGTGACACGCCACAAAAATATTGTCGCGACCGCTGTCACAAAGGTGGCAAGCATCCCGCCAAAGTCCATTACCGCGCTTATCCCAGATTCCTGCTCAGACATGGCTCCCTCCTGCCATAATTTCCGTGAGTTTCCCCTAGATTGTAGGGTGTCCTCAGATTTGAGGACACCCGCTAAACAGGGATGGAGAGCAGCGCCGCGAACGCCAGGCGCAAGGCATCCAGAAGGCAAAAGCGGAAGGCAAGTCCCAAGGCCGACCGGTTGACGAGGAACTGCACAAGCGAGTCAAGGAACTGCTTGGCGCCGGCCTGGGCATCCGGGCCACAGCTAAACACGCGAACTGCTCCACCACCACCGTTTACGAATCCGTGATTCCCAGCCGAACGCTTGAGAGGCTCTATGACGTACCAGCCGTTTCGCGAAGTGACCGCACAAGGTATGAATGTGCGGGTCCTTATGCATATGCTCTACCAGATCGAAAAAGAACCCGACTCAGCCACGCTTGTGGTTCCTGCCGTTGTCTTTATGGCCTTCGCGGTCGAGTCTTACCTGAACAATCTCGGGGCAAAACGTATCAGCTACTGGAATGAGCTGGAGCGACTGCCCTGGAGGAAGAAAGTGACTATTCTCCACGAGTTGGCTGGCCAGAAAGCTGACTGGGGACAATCGCACCTGCAGTTTGCGAGCAGCTTGTTCATGCTCAGAGACAAGTTGGCTCACGGAAAACCCGAGCGTACGCTTGGTCCGGTATTTGAGGACCCTGCCGAAGCACATCGGTATTTGACCACGAACCACTTGGAACCAGCCTGGTTCACCAAGCTGAATAAGGCATGGGCGGCGAAAGCCAAAATCCAGTTCACCGAATTGATGCAGTACTTGGCCAAGATGCACGGACTGCATGAGTCTGATCATCTTTTGAACGCCACGGGAGGCTACATCCACGATGACGGCCAGTAGATGCACCCACTCTGCACCCGCGGATATCATTCGCCTAAGAGTCAAAACATCTGAAACCCGCGTAAAATATGGCGTCCCAGGCAGGAATTGAACCTGCAACCTTCCCCTTAGGAGGGGGATGCTCTATCCAATTGAGCTACTGAGACGCAAGTGCCGGCAACGAGCGCTGCACAGCGGGACGGCCAGCATGTTAACCAGCATGCCGGCGTTTGTCATGCTTCAAGCGGGCTTTTTCGCGTAATCCTTTTCTGCCAATGCTACACCTGCGGCAACACACCTTCATCACGCAGCAGCGCGAACAACGCCGCGACCGCTGCTTCCAGGCTGGTGGAATTGTCCAGCACATGCACCGACGGATCGTTCAGCGCCTGCAAGCGGGCGTTACGGGCCAGCCGCTGCTCGACCTCATCTGCGGTTTCCCGACCGCGCGCCAGCAAGCGCTCGCGCAGCACCTCGGGCCTGACCTCGACACGCACTGCCAGCAGGTTCGGGTAGCGCTGGCGCGCCTCGGTCAGATAAGCGCGCGAACCATTCACCAGCACCGCCCTGCCCGCCGCCAGCCACTGGTCAAGCTGCTGTGGAATGCCGTAATCCAGGCCATTGGCTCGCCAATGCATGGCGAACGCACCCTGAGCCCGCAGTGTTTCGAACTGTTCGGCCGTGACCCCGTGGGCGGCTTCGCCCCTGGCTTCGGCCGAACGGGTTATGACGCGACGGGCGATTTCCACCCCGGCGGCAGTCAGCCGCTCACGTGACGCGTCGATCAGGGAATCTTTCCCTGAACCCGACGGTCCTATAAGAAATATCAACCGGCCTGTCCCTGATTGGCGGTCGCTTGCGTCATGTTGCATAGCCACTATGCTCTATGAGAGGGAACCGGCGCATTCTAGTGGTTTTCCTGTCCTTTTGCTGCTTTTTACCAGTTTTTGACGGCAAAAGTCTGACAGTTGGGCAAGCCGGCGCATGTAAAACTTTTCAAACCAGTACTCATTTCTGATAATTGGTACTGGCATAAAGCCTTTATTCGGCTCACTATTTGTCACAGAATTGACGCCAAGGAAACGGCGACCATGAGGCAAGATGAGCATCCATTTTTCACCGACGGTTGAACATTCTGTCGTCGCCACGGTCGTACTACCACCCCGTGCGGCCAATTTGAGAACCGCTTCCCCTGAACCAAAATCCGGTCAATTTATATGCGCCCAATGAAACAGGCTATTTATTCGAGCCGCACCGCTGACAAGTTCGTCGTCCGCCTGCCAGACGGAATGCGTGAGCGCATTGCCGAGGTAGCGCGCAACCATCACCGCAGCATGAACTCCGAGATCATCGCGCGCCTGGAACAGAGCCTTATCCAGGAAGGTGCGCTGGGTGACGAGTTGAGCATGCGCCTGGACAGCCCCGAACTGTCCCTGCATGAACGCGAGTTGCTGCAACGCTTCCGCCAACTGTCCCACCGCCAGCAGAACGCGCTGGTCGCCCTCATCGCTCACGATGTGGAAATGGCTGCCGACGCTTCCTGAGGTTTGCAGCGCACATGAAAAAGCCAGCGTAAGCTGGCTTTTTTTATGGGCGGATGGTCCTGCAAGAGACGCGGTCCTTTGTAGGAGCGGCCTTGTGTCGCGATGGGCCGCTAGGCGGCCCCAAAAATTCATGCGGCACCGCTGAAATCCTGGGGCCGCCTTGCGGCCCATCGCGACACAAGGCCGCTCCTACAGGGATCGCGTAGGCCGGAAAGACCGGTTACAGCAGGAACAGCGTGGCCAGCCCAAGGAAGATGAAGAACCCGCCACTGTCGGTCACCGCGGTAATCATCACGCTGGAGCCCATCGCCGGGTCGCGCCCCAGGCGAGTCAGGGTCATCGGGATCAACACCCCCATCAAGGCCGCCAACAGCAGGTTCAAGGTCATCGCCGCGGTCATCACCAGGCCCAACGACCAGCTGCCATACAGCCAGAATGCCACCGCGCCGATCACCCCGCCCCAGATCAGGCCGTTGAGCAGCGATACCGCCAGCTCCTTGCGCATCAGGCGGCTGGTGTTGCCCGGCGATACCTGGTCCAGCGCCATGGCGCGTACGATCATGGTGATGGTCTGGTTACCGGAGTTGCCGCCAATACCCGCCACGATCGGCATCAACGCCGCCAGGGCTACCAGTTTCTCGATCGAACCTTCGAACAGGCCGATCACACGCGATGCAACGAAAGCAGTGATCAGGTTGATGGCCAACCAGGCCCAGCGGTTGCGCAGCGAACGCCAGACCGAGGCGAAGATATCTTCTTCCTCGCGCAAACCGGCCATGTTCAGCACTTCGCTTTCGCTTTCTTCACGAATCAGGTCGACCATTTCATCGATGGTCAAACGGCCGATCAGGCGTTCGTTCTTGTCCACCACCGGCGCCGATACCAGGTCATAACGCTCGAAGGCCTGCGCCGCATCATAGGCATCTTCCTCGGGGTGGAAGGAGACCGGGTCGGTCGCCATGACCTCCGCCACCATTTTCTCCGGGTCGTTGACCAGCAGGCGCTTGATCGGCAATACGCCCTTGAGAATGCCGTCATAGTCGACCACGAACAGTTTGTCGGTGTGGTTCGGCAGCTCTTTCAGGCGGCGCAGGTAGCGCAACACCACTTCCAGACTGACGTCTTCGCGGATGGTGACCATCTCGAAGTCCATCAGCGCACCAACCTGCTCCTCGTCGTAGCTCAGCGCCGAACGCACGCGCTCGCGTTGCTGGGCATCGAGGGTTTCCATCAGCTCGTGAACAACGTCACGCGGCAGCTCAGGGGCCAGGTCGGCCAGCTCGTCGGCGTCCATTTCCTTGGCGGCGGCGAGCAGCTCGTGATCGTCCATGTCGGCGATCAGCGATTGCCGCACAGCATCGGAGACTTCCAGCAGGATGTCGCCATCGCGATCCGAGCGCACCAGCTGCCAGACCGTCAGGCGGTCTTCCAGTGGCAAGGCTTCGAGGATATAGGCGATGTCGGCGGGGTGCAGGTCATCGAGCTTGCGCTGCAGCTCGACGAGGTTCTGGCGGTGGACCAGGTTTTCCACCAGGTCGTTGTGGGCGCCTTCCTGACGGTGGGTCAGGTCTTCGACCACGCGCTGGCGCTGCAGCAGTTCGACCACCTGGGCCAGGCGGTCCTGCAGGCTTTCCTGCGCTTTTTTTACTTCTACTTCAGTCATAGGCGAACTCCACTCCCAGCAGCGGAGCACGCCGGGAGAATCAATCGGTCAGATCTTTCTGTATGAATCTTGTTAGCGAGTAACTACTGGGTAAGTCCATGGTGGTTTTCCACAAGCCCCGGCGGGGCTGACGGGCGCAATCATACACTGCTAAAGCTGTCAGATCGCTTAAAATTTTGGCCAGAACAATCGTTTGCGTGATAAAGCTGGGACAACGCTCGAAGCTATCAGTGCGACGGTGGGTCTGGCGGTTAAAGCACATTTGATATGTGCCAGGATGTGTTTGTGGTGCCTGATCGATTCTGGGGCTGCTTTGCAGCCCATCGCGACACAAGGCCGCTCCTACAAGGGATCGCGTACTTCTGTAGGAGCTTGTGTCGCGAAAGGGTCGCGCAGCGGCCCCAAAGGCACACGCTCAATCTACAGATGAGCTTAGATCGACATCAGCAACAATTCATTGGCGCAGAAAAACAAAAAGCCCGCTCAAATGAGCGGGCTTCTTGATTGGGTGTGGCGGACTCAGGAGGATTCGAACCTCCGACCGCTCGGTTCGTAGCCGAGTACTCTATCCAGCTGAGCTATGAGTCCGTGGTGGTAGTTTTAGACCAGGTTACCACTGGTTGGTTGAAGCGCCTTTGCAAGCAGAGCCACTTCAAAAAGTGGCGGACTCAGCAGGATTCGAACCTGCGACCGCTCGGTTCGTAGCCGAGTACTCTATCCAGCTGAGCTATGAGTCCGCGATGGTATTTTTAGACCAGGTTACCACTGGTTTCTTGAAGCAGCCTTGCATGCAAAGCCACTTCAAAAGTGGCGGACTCAGGAGGATTCGAACCTCCGACCGCTCGGTTCGTAGCCGAGTACTCTATCCAGCTGAGCTATGAGTCCGTGTCTTGCCGCGCATTATAGGTCGCTGAAACATTTTTGCAAGAACTTTTTCGTTTAAAATCAACTACTTAGCGTTCTTACCGTTTACAGCGCCCTAAGCGAATAATGGCGGTGAAGGGGGGATTCGAACCCCCGATACCCTTATGAGGTATACTCCCTTAGCAGGGGAGCGCCTTCGGCCACTCGGCCACCTCACCGCAACACGAGGCGAATATTAAACAGGCTCTTCCTCGTTTGCAACCCTTTTTTTGAAAAAAACTTCAAAAAAATTAAAGGCTTGGCTCCTCGTCCTTCTCTTTCTTGATCCGCAGGTAGATTTCTTCGCGGTGCACAGCCACTTCTTTCGGGGCGCTGACGCCAATACGCACCTGGTTGCCTTTGACGCCGAGCACCGTCACGGTGATCTCGCCGTCTCCAATGATCAGGCTCTCGGCGCACCGACGAGTCAGAATCAACATAGCTTTCTCCTTACGCAAAACATTCAGGGGTAACAGTCATGGGTGTTGCGGCCTGGTCGTGGACGACGACTCGGGCCCCGGTTACTCACCACGCAGGGCAGGACAGGCCTGCGTGGCGAGCAGAAACGCGAAGGGCGCGGCAAGCCGCGCCCTTCCAGGCAGCGTATTACTCGCTCTGTCGTGCCGGAGCGTCAAGCTCGAACGCGGTGTGCAGCGCGCGCACGGCCAGCTCCAGGTACTTCTCCTCGATCACGACCGAAACCTTGATCTCGGAGGTGGAGATCATCTGAATGTTGATGCTCTCCTTGGCCAGGGCTTCGAACATGCGGCTGGCCACACCGGCGTGCGAACGCATGCCGACGCCAACGATCGAGACCTTGGCGATCTTGGTGTCGCCGATCACTTCACGGGCGCCGATTTCGCGGGCGGTATTTTCCAACACGCTCTGCGCCTTCTCGTACTCGTTGCGGTGTACGGTGAAGGTGAAGTCGGTGGTGTTATCGTGGGCAACGTTCTGCACGATCATGTCGACCTCGATGTTCGAGGCGCTGATCGGGCCGAGGATCTTGAAGGCCACGCCCGGGGTGTCCGGCACGCCGCGAATGGTCAGCTTGGCTTCATCACGGTTGAAGGCGATACCGGAAATGATCGGCTGTTCCATGGATTCCTCTTCATCAATGGTAATGAGGGTACCCGGACCCTCCTTGAAGCTGTGCAGCACGCGCAGCGGAACGTTGTACTTGCCGGCGAACTCCACCGAACGGATCTGCAGCACCTTGGAACCGAGGCTGGCCATTTCCAGCATCTCTTCGAAGGTGATCTTCTCCAGGCGCCGGGCCTGTGGCACAACGCGCGGGTCGGTGGTGTAGACGCCATCGACGTCGGTGTAGATCTGGCACTCGTCAGCCTTCAGAGCCGCCGCCAGGGCCACACCGGTGGTGTCGGAACCGCCTCGGCCCAGGGTGGTGATGCTGCCGTGCTCGTCGACGCCCTGGAAGCCCGCCACCACGACCACGCGGCCCTCCTTGAGGTCGGCACGAATCTTCTGGTCGTCGATCTGCAGGATGCGCGCCTTGTTATGCGCGCTGTCGGTGAGAATGCGCACCTGGTTGCCGGTGTAGGACACCGCTGGCACACCACGCTTGATCAAGGCCATGGTCAGCAAGGCAATGGTGACCTGCTCGCCGGTCGACACGATCACGTCCAGTTCACGCGGAACCGGCTGATCGGTGATCTGCTTGGCCAGGTCGATCAGGCGATTGGTTTCACCGCTCATGGCCGACAATACAACCACCAGGTCGTCGCCCGCCTCACGGTGTTTCTTGACCTTATCGGCTACCTGCTCGATCCGCTCGATGGAACCGACAGAGGTGCCGCCAAATTTCTGTACGATCAACGCCATTTCAATGGTGCCTCAGCCCATACAGGGCCCCAAAAAACAATCCAACATGAGGGGGGGGGGACGACTAGACCATCCCCCCCTTCATCTCAAAGTCCCTGCTCTGCGAATGGCACGGCCAGCGCCAGGGCCTGGTCCAGCGCAGCGACGTCGACGCCACCACCCTGGGCCATGTCCGGACGGCCACCGCCCTTGCCACCCACTGCCGCAGCGGCTTGCTTCATCAGATCGCCAGCCTTGAGTTGGCTGGAGAGGTCCTTGGTCACGCCGGCCACCAGCACGACCTTGCCCTCATGCTCGCTGCCCAGCAGGATCACTGCGTGGCCGAGCTTGTTCTTCAGCTGATCGACCAGCGCCAGCAAGGCCTTGCCGTCCTGCCCATCCAGGCGGGCGGCGAGCACCTTGGCGCCCTTGACCTCAACGGCCGCGTTGGAGAGATCGTCCCCGGCGGCGCTGGCGGCCTTGGCCTGCAGCTGTTCCAGCTGCTTCTCCAGCTGGCGGTTGCGCTCGAGCACAGCCGACAGCTTGTCGATCAGGTTGTCGCGGTTACCCTTCACCAGTTGCGCGGCTTCCTTGACCTGCTCTTCGGCAGCGTTCAGGTAGGCCAGCGCAGCAGCGCCGGTGACCGCTTCGATTCGGCGCACGCCCGAAGCCACGCCGCCTTCGCTGATGATCTTGAACAGGCTGATGTCACCGGTGCGCTTGGCGTGGATACCGCCGCACAGCTCCACCGAGAAATCGCCGCCCATGCTCAGCACACGCACGGTGTCGCCGTACTTCTCGCCGAACAGCGCCATGGCGCCCTTGGCCTTGGCGGTTTCGATGTCGGTCAGTTCGGTTTCTACCGCAGTGTTCTTGCGCACTTCGCGGTTGACGATGTCTTCCAGGGCTTTGATCTGCTCCGGTTTGACCGCCTCGAAGTGGCTGAAGTCGAAACGCAGGCGCTGGCTGTCGACCAGCGAGCCTTTCTGCTGTACGTGCTCGCCCAGTACCTGGCGCAGCGCTTCGTGCAGCAGGTGGGTGGCGGAGTGGTTCAGCGAGGTGGCGTGCTGCACCTCGGCATCTACCTTGGCCTCGACCGGCGAACCGATCACCAGCGCACCGCTGGCAACCACGCCGTGGTGCAGGAAGGCACCGCCGGTCTTCGTGGTGTCGCGCACGTCGAAGCGCGCAGCGCCAGCCTGCAGGTAGCCGGTGTCACCCACCTGGCCACCGGATTCGGCGTAGAACGGCGTGCGGTCGAGCACGACCACGCCCTGCTCGCCCTCACCCAGCTGGTCGACGGCCTGGCCGTCCTTGTACAGGGCGATGATCTTGCCCTGGCCTTCGGTGGCTTCGTAGCCTAGGAATTCGGTGGCGCTGTCGACCTTGACCAGGCTGTTGTAGTCCATGCCGAAGGCGCTGGCGGAGCGGGCACGTTCACGCTGGGCGTCCATCTCGCGCTCGAAACCGGCTTCGTCGATGGTCAGCTCGCGCTCGCGGGCGATGTCGGCGGTCAGGTCCATCGGGAAACCGTAGGTGTCGTACAGCTTGAACACCACGTCGCCCGGCACCACGTCGCCTTCGAGCTGGGCCAGGTCCTGCTCGAGGATGCGCAGGCCCTGCTCCAGGGTCTTGGCGAACTGCTCTTCTTCGGCCTTGAGCACGCGCTCGATGTGCGCCTGCTGGCTGTTCAGCTCCGGGAAGGCCTCGCCCATTTCCGCTACCAGCGCGGCAACGATCTGGTAGAAGAAGCTGCCCTTGGCGCCCAGCTTGTTACCGTGGCGGCAGGCACGACGAATGATGCGGCGCAGCACGTAGCCACGACCTTCGTTGGACGGCAGCACACCGTCTGCGATCAGGAAGCCGCACGAACGTATGTGGTCGGCGACCACTTTCAGCGAGGCCTGGCCGTCATTGCTGCAACCGATGGCCTTGGCCGCGGCCGCCAGCAGGTTCTGGAACAGGTCGATCTCGTAGTTCGAGTGCACGTGCTGCAGCACGGCGCTGACGCGCTCCAGGCCCATGCCGGTGTCCACCGACGGCGCTGGCAGCGGGTGCAGCACGCCGTCGGCGGTGCGGTTGAACTGCATGAAGACGTTGTTCCAGATCTCGATGTAGCGGTCGCCGTCTTCTTCCGGCGAGCCGGGTGGGCCGCCCCAGATATCCGGGCCGTGGTCGTAGAAGATCTCGGTGCACGGGCCGCACGGGCCGGTGTCGCCCATGGTCCAGAAGTTGTCGGAGGCGTACGGGGCGCCCTTGTTGTCACCGATGCGCACCATGCGCTCGGCCGGCACGCCGACTTCCTTGGTCCAGATATCGTAGGCTTCGTCGTCAGTGGCGTAGACGGTGACCCAGAGCTTTTCCTTGGGCAGGTTCAGCCACTTTTCCGACGTCAGGAAGGTCCAGGCGAAGGTAATCGCGTCGCGCTTGAAATAGTCGCCGAAGCTGAAGTTGCCCAGCATTTCGAAGAAGGTGTGGTGACGCGCGGTGTAACCGACGTTTTCCAGGTCGTTGTGCTTGCCACCGGCGCGCACGCACTTCTGGCTGCTGACCGCACGGGTGTAGGCACGCTTCTCTGCACCGAGGAAGCAGTCCTTGAACTGGTTCATGCCTGCGTTGGTGAACAGCAGGGTCGGGTCGTTGTTCGGGATCAGCGAACTGGAGGCGACTCGGGTATGGCCCTGCTCTTCGAAGAAGCGAAGGAAGGCTTCACGGATTTCTGCGCTTTTCATAGGTTCTTCCACGGAAACGGCGGCCCTGTTGGGCAAACGCGTCGACGAAACGACGGCAAAGGGCCGCATTATATCGGTCCTGCGGTCTCGATGCAGTGTGTTTATACGATAGAAACCATCGTTTGGACGGTTTTTCGGGCTATGCAAACGAAAACGACTTCACTGGATGCTAAATCCAGCCTTTCGCCACTGGCAAGCCAATTACCGCTCATGGGGAGGGAAAATGGAACAGACGGTGAATTAAAAGAGTTTCATGGGCAATCAAGTCGAGCACAGATCCCTTTGTGGGAGCGGGCGTGCCCGCGAACACCGGCGCAGCCGGTGCCATGCACCGAGTTGGATTGTTCGCGGGCACGCCCGCTCCCACAGAGGCCGCGTTGCGCTCATCAATTGGGTTTCATGCGCGATATCACAGCCCAAGGGCTGGGCGTTCTTGCTGCGGCTAACCGAGGCGCTGCCCCGAATCGGGCACGATGAGGATCCCTGCACGCAAGCCGTTCTTGACCTTGGGGTTGGGGAAGATGATGCGCGCGCCCTCCTCCTCGACCACCCAGCGCGTCTCGGCCAGGTCTTCGGCCAGCAGGTAGCCCTTGCTCAGCTCGGAGAAATTCTCGATGTCCGCCGGCAGGTGCAGGTGGAAGCTGTCGCTGTGCTTGATGATCTCGCGAGAAACGCTGAACAGCTGCAGGCCATCCAGCGAGCTTTCGCCTTCAGGCTCGGTATTTTCGATGATGCGGATCAGCCGCTCTTCCAGCCTGTCGAGGTTCACCTCCTCGTTCTGACCGAACGGGCGGGCCTTGCCCAGCTCCAGGGTGAAGGCTTCGGCCTCGAGCTGCTCGTAGGTGAAGGCGCTGAAGGTGATGGAGGACTTGCTTTGCAACAACACCGCCTCCATGCCCGCCGCCGCCAGGCGTGCCAGTTCGCGGCGGGAATGCTTGCGCCCCTCTTTATAAGGGTACAAGGCGAACTGCTCGATCTTCGAGCCACGAATGGCAGTATGCAGGTCGTAATGCAGCCGGCTGCGCCCCGGCTTGCTGAAGAACACCCGGGCGAACTGTTCAAGCTCGGCGGCACGCAATGCCTCGAAGCCACTGGACAGCTCGTGGCGGCCGTTGAACAGGCGGTTGATGTCCTGCTCGATGAAACGCTCCCCCTTGCGGATGGCTGCCGGGTTGCCGAACAGGAACAGCACCCGTGCCTTGGGTTTGATCTTGCCGTTGGCCACACCATGCAGCAGCCGCTCGAGCAATTCGATCGGTGCCGTTTCGTTGCCGTGGATGCCGGCGGACAACAGCAGGTCCAACCCGCAATCCTCGCTTTCGGCAGGGCGCACTTCGAGCGCGCCCTCCCCCAGCCAGCGCAACCGCGCGCCCTTGGGTGTCACTTGGGTCTTCTCGGCCGGTTCGTGATCGGTGAGGGTCAGCTCAAGCAATTTGCCAAGGGCGAGCATAGGTACTTCCTTAGTGGTGGTGGCCGCAGTCGGGGCCATGGACGTGATCGTCGTCTTCGCCGACCTCCGCCGGTTCCATTTCCAGCTGCAGGCTGACCAGGTTGGTGGCCATCGGGCGCAGCAGCAGGTTGGCGTATTCGGTGTCGTCTTCCTCGACATCCACGCCAATCAGCAACTGGCCACGGCCATCCTGCTGAATCCACACTTCCTTGCCTTGCCAGACCACGGCAAAGCGGGTGCAGGAAGTTTCCAGCTGGGTGCCGTCTTCATCTTCCAGGATAAGGCGCAGGGCGTCGGTCATTGCAAAGTCTCTCTTCAAGGTTGGCGTTGGAACGGGTACACCGAGCCCAACTTCAGGATCTGGGTCAATTCGTCCAGTGCCGTACGGCATTCCACCAGCAATTGCGGATCGGCCAGGTCCGCTTCGCCTAGGCGATCGCGGTAATGCTTGTCGACCCATTGCAGCAGGGTGTCGTACAGCGGGGCGGTCATGATAACGCCTTGGTTGACCGCTGCCAGTTCCGTTTCCTTCAACGCCACGCGCAAACGCAGGCACGCCGGGCCACCACCGTTCTGCATGCTCTGCTTGAGGTCGAATACCTTGACCTCCTTCACCGGGCCGCCCTGGCTGGTCAACTGACCCAGATAGGCCCAGACCCGCTCGTTGTTGCGGCACTCTTCCGGCACCACCAGCAGCATCGAACCGTCGTCGCGGCTGAGCAGCTGGCTGTTGAACAGGTAGGAACGCACCGCGTCCTCCACCGTAACCGCTGCCCGCGGCACGCAGATGGCCTGGAAGTTGCCACCCTTGCTGGCCAGTTTAGCTCGCAGCTGGCCAAGTACCGCGTCGGTCTCGAGGAAAGCGTCCTCGTGGTAGAACAGCACCTCGCCGTTGCCCACCGAGATTACATCGTTATGGAACACGCCCTGGTCGATCACGGCCGGGTTCTGTTGAGCGTAGACCACGCCATCGTCGCTCAGGCCATGCAGCCTGGCCACCGCCTGTGAGGCTTCCAGGGTTTGCCGGGCCGGGTATTTCTGCGGCGCCGGGTAGCGGCTGTCGAACGCACTGCGGCCGTAGACGAAGAACTCCACGCCAGCCTCGCCGTAGCTACGGCAGAAGCGCGTGTGGTTGGCCGCGCCCTCGTCACCGAACTGGGCCACGGCAGGCAGTGCCGCATGGTGGGCAAAATGCTGCTCATTGCTGAACATGGCCCCGAGCACGCGGCTGGTGGTCGGGTGCTCGATGCTGCGGTGGTACTTGCAGTTGAGGTTGGCAGCGGTGAAGTGCACGCGGCCATCGGCCGTGTCGGCACTGGGGCTTACGGTGGCGGCGTTGGCCACCCACATGCTCGAGGCCGAGCAGCTGGCGACCAGCAATGGCATGGCTTCTCTGGCAGCACGCTGAATCACTTCGGCATCGCTGCCGCTGAAGCCAAGGCGGCGCAGTGCGGCCACATCCGGGCGCTCCTGCGGCGCCAGCACGCCCTGTTTGAAGCCCATGTCGGCCAGCGCTTTCATCTTCGCCAGGCCCTGGCGCGCGGCTTCGCGCGGGTTGGAACCCTGCTGGCTGTTGCTCTGCGAAGCCACGTTGCCGTAGGACAGGCCGCCATAGTTGTGGGTAGGCCCCACCAGGCCATCAAAATTCACTTCGTAGGATTTCATCGGCTAGGCTCCGTGACCTGTTGTTATAGGGTGACGCCCGGCGTCAAGGTCGCCGGCAAGGCAAGGCTGGCGGTCTCCAGCGAAGCCACGGGGTAAGCGCAGTAATCGGCTGCGTAATAGGCACTGGCGCGGTGGTTGCCACTGGCGCCGACACCACCGAACGGCGCGCTGCTGGCGGCGCCGGTCAGTTGCTTGTTCCAGTTGACGATGCCGGCGCGGCTGCGCAGCCAGAAGTACTGGTAGCGGGCACGGGAGTCGGACAGCAAGCCGGCGGCCAGGCCGTACTGGGTGTTGTTGGCCTCGTCGATGGCAGCATCGAAGTCGGCATAGCGGATTACCTGCAGCAGCGGGCCGAAGAACTCTTCGTCCGGGCGCTCGGCCACGGCGGTGACATCGACAATGCCCGGGGTCAGCAGTGCCGCATCGGCCTGCGGCTGGGTCATTTCCAGCAGTTTCACGGCACCCTTGGCGACCAGTTCGGCCTGTGCCGCAATCAGCGCCCGCGCCGCCTGCAGCGAAATCACCGAGCCCATGAACGGCGCGGGCTGCTGGTCGAACGCGCCAACCGTTATGGTTCTGCTCACTTCGACCAGCCGCGCGATCAACGCATCGCCCCAGGCGCCTTGTGGCACCAACAGACGACGGGCGCAGGTGCAGCGCTGGCCAGCGGAAATGAACGCCGACTGGATGATGGTGTACACCGCGGCGTCGAGGTCCTGGACCTCGTCCACCAGCAGCGGGTTGTTACCGCCCATCTCCAGGGCCAGGATCTTGTCCGGGCGACCGGCAAATTGCTGGTGCAGCAGGTTGCCAGTGCGGCTGGAGCCGGTGAAGAACAAGCCATCGATACCCGGATTGGCGGCCAGCGCCACGCCGGTTTCACGCGCGCCCTGCACCAGGTTCAACACACCCGCCGGCAAACCGGCGGCGATCCAGCAATTGACCGTCAGTTCGGCTACCTTGGGTGTCAGCTCGCTGGGCTTGAACACCACGCAGTTGCCCGCCAGCAGCGCCGGCACGATATGGCCGTTGGGCAGGTGGCCGGGGAAGTTGTACGGGCCGAAAACCGCCACCACACCGTGGGGTTTGTGCCGCAGCACGGCCGTGGCATCGGCCAGCGGGCCGCTCTTTTCGCCGGTGCGCTCGCGGTAGCTTTGCACCGAGATCGCCACCTTGTTGATCATGCTGGTGACTTCGGTCGCCGATTCCCACAGGGGCTTGCCGGTTTCCTCACCGATGCACTGGGCCATGGCTTCGGCATGCGCTTTCAGTTGCGTGGCGAACTTCTCCAGCACATCGATACGTGCTTCCAGGCTCAATTGCGCCCAGGCCGGGAAGGCGTGACGCGCAGCCTGTACGGCGGCATCCACCTGGCTGGCGTCGGCGCCCTGCCCCTCCCAGACGACGGCTTGCGTTACCGGGTTGAGCGACTGCAGGGTTTCGCCCTGCCCGGCATGCCAGTTGCCTGCGATGTAATGCGTGGTCATTTATTTGGCCTCCCGGCTTGCCGACAGCGGCACCGCGCGCACGTTGTCGCCGGCACCCATGCGCAGGCGCTTGGCCGTCAAGGGGTCGACCACCAGGGTACCGGCGGCCAACCGCGCAGGTGCAGCCGTGATGCGGCAGTCGTCGCGCTTGCGGTTGTGAATGATGTAAGGGGTGGCGTCATCGCCCGGTGTGCCCACGGCCAGCACCAGGGTCTGGCTTTCGCGTACGGCGCGGATCTTGTCGGTGTCGCACTCGATGGCGGGGCCGGCGTCGAAAATATCGACGTAGCCCTGGTAGTTGAAGCCTTCCTGCTTGAGCATGGCCAGCGCCGGCTCGGTGTCCTTGTGCACGCGGCCGATCACGTTGCGCGCTGCCTCGGACAGGAAGCAGGTGTACAGCGGAAACTTCGGCATCAGTTCGGCAATGAACGACTTGTTGCCCACGCCGGTGAGGTAGTCGGCCTGGCTGAACTCCATCTTGAAGAAGTGCCGGCCCAGGCTTTCCCAGAATGGCGAACGCCCCTGCTCGTCGGACATGCCACGCATTTCGGCGATGATCTTCTTGCCGAACAGCTCGGGGAACTCGGCGATGAACAGCATGCGCGCCCGCGACAGCAGGCGGCCATTGAGGCCGGAGCGGTAGTCACTGCGCAGGAACAGCGAGCACAGCTCGGAGTTGCCGGTCAGGTCGTTGGCCAGGAACAGGGTGGGGATTTCGCGGTAGATCTTCAGCTCCTGCGAGGCGCTGACGGTCAGGCCGACCCGGTAGTTGTACCAGGGCTCGCGCAGGCCGACGGCACCGGCGATTGCACTGATGCCCACGACCATGCCTTCGTCGTTTTCCAGCACGAACAGGTAGTCGGTGTCGGCGCGCTCGGCTTCGCCACGGAAGCTTTTTTCCGCCCAGCCAACGCGATGCCCCAGGCGCTCTTCGTTGGCCGGCAGCGTGGTCAGCCCGGTGGTCCCGGTGCTGCGTGCCAATTCGATCAACGCAGGCAAATCGCTGCTGCGTACAGGACGAACGATCATGCTATCTCCTTGTGCGACGGCGGCGGCCGGCGCGAAACTCTGCTAACGCATCAATCCGCAAACGTCTGTTGCCAGACCTCAGACCGCGACCAGGCGCACGCTGGCGCCCTCGCCCACCCCCAGCGCATCGGCGGCCGCCAGGCTCAGGCTGACCGGCTTGCCGGGCACCCAGTCCAGGTCCAGCAGCACTGCGCGGTAGTCCTGCAACTGGCCATTGCACACCAGGTATGGGCGCCCGCCCTTGACCGGGGCGTCCTCGAGCTTCACCGGCACCACCCGGCTCTGGGCGATCGAGCGGATACCCGAGGTACGCGCATGCAGGGTCGGGCCGCCGTCGAAGATGTCGATGTAGTGCTCGGTCTCGAAGCCTTCGCGCATGAGGATGTCGAAGGTAATCTGCGCCCGCGGGTGCACCTGGCCCATGGCTTCCTGCGCCAGGTCAGGCAGCAGCGGCACATAGATCGGGTAGTGCGGCATCAGCTCGGCGAGGAAGGTGCGGCTCTTGAGGCCGCACAGGCGTTCGGCATCGGCGTAGTTGAGGTCGAAGAAGTTGCGACCGATGGCATCCCAGAACGGTGATTCACTCTGCTCGTCGCTGTAGCCGACGATCTCGGTCACCACCGAATCGGCGAAGCGCTCCGGGTGCGAAGCCATGAACAACAGGCGACCACGTGAATTGAGCTCGGCCCAGCCACTGTTCACCAGCTCCGGCAGTACATAAAAGCTGGTCAGCAGGCTGTTGCCGGTCAGGTCGTGGCACAGCGAAAGCACGTGGATCTTGTTGTGGATCTTCAGCTCGCGCGAGGCGTGCACGAAGGTTTCGTTACGAAAGCTGTAGAACGGCTCGGAGTAGCCGGCGGAGGCGACGATCGCCGAGCAGCCTGCCAGCTTGCCGGTTTCGCTGTCTTCAAGGACGAAGAAGTAGCTTTCCTCGCCATTGAAGCTGACCTCGGCGGCGAAGGAAGTCTCGGAAGCGGCGATCTTGTCGCCCAGGCGAGCAGCGTCGTCCGGCAGCGAGGTGACACCAATGGGGCTGTCTGCAGCCATGCGCTGCACTTCGTTCAGATCAGCCATTTGCGCGGGGCGCATCACCAGCATGGTGTCACTCCTTTGGAATACGGACCGCTCACGGCGGCACGAAAAAACGGCAGGTGCACCGGCACCTGCACGGGAATCGGGTATCGCCGGCCCGCAGGCAGCGCGGGAGCCGGCGAAGGGACCTCAGGCCGTTCAGGCCTGGGTCAGGGTGGCCACGGCGCGCTCGAAGCGATCCAGGCCTTCATCGATATCGGCGTCTTCAACCACCAGGCTTGGGGCAAAGCGGACCACATCCGGGCCGGCCTGCAGCACCATCACGCCTTCCTTCTCGGCGGCGTTGAGCACGTCCTTGGCCTTGCCTTTCCAGGCGTCGGCGAGCACGCAGCCCAGCAACAGGCCAACGCCACGCACCTGGGTGAATAGCTGGTACTTCTGGCCGATCTGCTCCAGGCGCACCTTGAAACGCTCGTGCTTGGCCTTGATGCCAGCCAGGGTTTCCGGGGTGTTGACCACGTCCAGCACTGCGCAGGCGACGGCGCAACCCAGCGGGTTGCCGCCATAGGTGGTGCCGTGGGTGCCGACGGCCAGGTGCTTGGCCAGCTCGGTGGTGGTCAGCATGGCGCCGATCGGGAAGCCGCCGCCCAGGCTCTTGGCGCTGGTCAGGATATCCGGCGTCACACCGTAGTGCTGGTAGGCATACAGCGAACCGGTACGGCCCACGCCGGTCTGCACTTCGTCGAAGATCAGCAGGGCGTTGTGTTCGTCACACAGTTTGCGCGCGCCTTCCAGGTAGGCCTTGTCAGCCGGTACCACGCCGCTCTCGCCTTGAATCGGCTCGATCACCACGGCGCAGGTCTTGTCGGAAATCTGTGCCCTCAGCGCTTCCAGGTCGTTGTACGGCACGTGGCTGATGCCGGTGATCTTCGGACCGAAGCCGTCGGAATACTTCGGCTGGCCACCGACGCTGACGGTAAACAGGGTACGGCCGTGGAAGCTGTTCACGGTGGAAATGATTTCGTGCTTTTCCGGGCCGAAGCGGTCATGAGCAACGCGCCGGGCCAGCTTGAACGCGGCCTCGTTGGCCTCGGCGCCGGAGTTGCAGAAGAACGCACGGTCGGCAAAGGTGGCGTCCACCAGCTTGTGGGCCAGGCGCAGCGCCGGCTCGTTGGTGAACACGTTGGATACGTGCCAGAGGGTGTTGGCCTGCTCGGTCAGGGCCTTGACCAGTGCCGGGTGGCAGTGGCCCAGGGCGTTGACCGCGATGCCGCCGGCAAAGTCGATCAGCTCACGACCTGACTGGTCCCAGACACGGGAACCCTCGCCTCGCACAGGAATGAAGGCCGCCGGAGAATAGTTGGGAACCATGACCTGGTCGAAATCGGCACGTTGCACCGGGGCTTGCTCAACGGACATCTGAGTCTCCTGAAGAGGAACGCTGGCCTGGAAGTGGCGAGCGATGGGGGGATTGTAAGGACTGATCCGCGCCTGTCCTTGCGGCCAAGCGACAACTTGTTACAGCGCAAAACCCAGTTTTGACAAGGCTTTCGGCAATGCGACAAACACTGTCGCAATCGCGCAGTGTACGGGAGAGAGGGGGCTGGGTGAACGGGTGTTCACATTAAGAAAGGCGCTGCCTGCACTGGCCTCTTCGCGGGCACGCCCGCGAAAGGGCCGGCATAGGAGAAGGAAATATCAGCCTTTTTCGGCAGGCGCCGAGCTCAGTTCGAACGGGCTGCTGCTACGCCGCTGGTTACGATCTTCCCGTGGCGTTGCACCAAAGAAGTTGCGGTAGGCACTGGAAAAATGCGGCCCCGACGAGAAGCCACAGGACAGCCCGATCTGGATAATCGACTTGCTGGTCTGCATCAGCATCTGCCGCGCCTTGTTCAGCCGCAGCTCCAGGTAATACTGGCTCGGCACGCGGTTCAGGTACTGCTTGAAAATTCGCTCCAGTTGCCGGCGCGACACGCACACGTGCTGGGCAATTTCGTCAGTGGTCAGCGGCTCTTCAATGTTGGCTTCCATCAGCAGCACCGCCTGGGTCAGCTTGGGATGGCTCGAGCCCAGGCGGTTCTGCAGCGGAATGCGCTGGCGCTCGCCACCCTCGCGGATGCGCTCGACCACCAGCTCCTCCGACACCGCCCCGGCCAGCTCCGCCCCGTGGTCACGGGCCAGCACCGCCAGCAACAGGTCGGTCACGGCCATGCCACCACAGGCAGTCAGGCGATCGCGGTCCCAGTCGAACAGGTGGCTGGTAGCGATGACTTTGGGAAAGCGCTCGGCAAAATCATCCTGCCAGCGCCAGTGCACTGCAGCCCGGTAACCGTCAAGCAGTCCCAGCATCGCCAAGGGGTAGACCCCGGCCGACAGGCCGCCGATCACGCAGCCACTGCGCGCCAGGTGCTTGAGCGCCGCCGACAACGCCGCCCCCACCGCCGGCGGCTGCTCGTCAGCCAGCAGGAACAGCTTGTGGCACCCTTCGAGACGGCCGTTCCACGGCTCGCCCGGCAAACGCCAGTTGCCCTCCTGCGCCGGCTCCGCCTGCAGGAAGAGCAGCTCGTAGACCACCTCGGGGTGCACCCGCTGCGCCACCTGCAACACTTCCTCGGCCAGCGCCAGGGTCAAAGGCCTGGTGCTGGGCCAGATAAGAAAACCGATTCGCTGGGTGGTCATAGGGTGCGGTCCGAAACCTGAGGTCGTTCGAGTCTGTGCGCCGGGTCAGGCTGCGCTCGCCGCGCAGCATGCCCTATTCTGGTGCAAAATTGCAGTTTTTACTTCAGGCTGCCGGAGAGGAACTGCTTCAGGCGCTCCGACTGCGGGTTGGCCAGCACTTCGCGCGGGCAGCCGGTTTCCTCGACCAGGCCCTTGTGCAGGAACACCAGCTGGTTGGACACCTCGCGGGCAAAGCCCATTTCGTGGGTCACCACCACCATGGTGCGGCCTTCCTGGGCCAGCGCCTGCATCACCTTGAGCACATCGCCGACCAGTTCCGGGTCCAGCGCCGAGGTCGGCTCGTCGAACAGCATGACCTCCGGCTCCATGGCCAGCGCCCGGGCAATTGCCACACGCTGCTGCTCGCCGCCGGACATATGCCCAGGGAAGGCGTCCTTGCGATGGGCGACACCCACCTTGGCCAGGTAGTGCTCGGCCTTTTCCAGGGCCTCCTTGCGGTTCACGCCCAGCACGTGCACCGGCGCTTCGATGATGTTTTCCAGCGCAGTCATGTGCGACCACAGGTTGAAGTGCTGGAACACCATCGACAGGCGCGAGCGCATGCGCTGCAACTGACGCGGATCGGCGGCCTTGAGTGCGCCATCCTTGCCTGGTACCAGCTTCAACTCTTCGTTGTTGAGCAGGATCTTGCCGGCGTGCGGCTGCTCCAGCAGGTTTATGCAGCGCAGGAAGGTCGACTTGCCCGAACCGCTGGAGCCGATGATGCTGATGACATCGCCTGCCTTGGCCGACAGGGACACGCCCTTGAGCACTTCATGGCTGCCGTAGCGCTTGTGCAGGTCTTGGACTTCGAGTTTGTACATGCTGTCGATTCTCACAAAGCGGTCAGTGCTTGCGCGGCGCCAGGTAGCCGAGCCAGCGGCGTTCGGCCATCTTGAACAGGCGCACCAGGATGAAGGTCAGGCACAGGTAGAACACGCCCGCCGTGATGTAGGCCTCGAAAGGCAGGTAGTACTGGGCATTGACCGTACGCGCAGCGCCAGTGATGTCGATCAGGGTGACGATCGACGCCAGGCTGGTGGTCTGCAGCATCATGATCACTTCGTTGCTGTACTGCGGCAGCGCGCGGCGCAGGGCCGACGGCAGCAGGATGCGCCGGTACATCTTCATGCGCGACATGCCCATGGCCTTGGCTGCCTCGATTTCGCCATGGGGCGTGGCCTTGAGGCTGCCGGCGATGATTTCGGCGGTGTAGGCACTGGTGTTGATGCCGAACGCCAGGCAGGCGCAGAAGGTAGCGCTGGACAGCAGCGGCCACAGGAAGCTTTCGCGCACCGCCTCGAACTGCGCCAGGCCGTAGTAGATCAGGAACAGCTGCACCAGCATCGGCGTGCCACGGATCACGTAGGTGTACAGCCACGCCACGAGATTGACCGCTGGCTGCCTGGAAACCCGCATCAGGCCCAGCGGAATGGCCGCCAGCAGGCCGAAGAACAGCGAGATCGCCAGCAGCTTGAGGGTGGTCAGCAGGCCGCCGAAGTACATCGGCAATGCCTCCCAGACGACGTTGTAGTCGAAGATCATAGTTCAGCCACCTTGACGCCCACCGAGTAGCGGCGCTCGAGATACTTCAGGGCCAGCAGCGAGATGCTGGTCAGCACCAGGTACAGGGCCGCCACCGCCAGGAAGAAGGTGAAAGGCTCGCGGGTGGCGTCGGCCGCCTGCTTGGCCTTGAACATCATGTCCTGCAGGCCCACGACCGAAATCAGTGCAGTGGCCTTGGTCAGCACCAGCCAGTTGTTGGTGAAGCCCGGGATCGCCAGGCGAATCATTTGTGGCACCTGGATGCGGAAGAACACCTGGCGGTTGCTCATGCCATATGCCACACCCGCTTCGGCCTGGCCCTTCGGAATACCGAGGAATGCACCGCGGAAGGTTTCCGAGAGGTAGGCGCCAAAGATGAAGCCCAGGGTACCGATACCCGCGATCAGCGGATTCAGGTCGATGTAGTCTTCATAGCCGAGCAGCGGCGCCACCCGGTTGATGATGTCCTGCCCGCCGTAGAAGATCAGCAGGATCAGGACCAGGTCCGGAATGCCACGAATCACCGTGGAATACAGATCGCCCAGCCAGGCCAGCCAGCGCACCGGCGACAAGCGCAGCGCCACACCGATCAGGCCGAGCACGATGGCCAGGGCCATCGACGACAGGGCGAGCTGAAGCGTCAGCCACGCCCCGTCGAGGATGACTGCCCCGTAGCCTTTCAACATGATGAGGTCCTCGACCTAGAGAATGAAAAATGGTGCAAACCTCAGAGCCTCTGCTGTTTGCACCATTGCACAGGTGAAACCCGACGTCTTAGTTCGAGTCTGGACCGTAGATATCGAAGTTGAAGTACTTCTTCTCGATTTCTTTGTACTTGCCGTTGGCACGGATGGCATCGATGGCCGCGTTGATGCGGTCGACGTTGGCCTTGTCACCCTTGCGCACGGCAATGCCGATGCCGTCACCGAAGTACTTGGCGTCGGTGAAGGACGGGCCTACGAAGGCGAAGCCCTTGCCGGCGTCGGTCTTGAGGAAGCCGTCTTCCAGCAGGGTGGCGTCAGCCACGGTGCCATCGAGGCGGCCAGCTGCCACGTCCAGGTAGATTTCGTTCTGGGTGCCGTAAGGAACCACGGTGGCACCTTTGGCGCCCAGCACTTCCTTGGCGAAGCGGTCGTGGATCGAGCCGCGCTGCACACCAATCTTCTTGCCCTTGAGTTCATCCAGGCTGTCGCTGACGGCGGTGCCTTCCTTCATCACCAGGCGCGCCGGGGTCAGGTAGTAGCGCTTGGTGAAGTCGACCGATTTCTTGCGGTCGTCGGTGATCGACATGGACGACAGGATGGCGTCGATCTTGCGCACCTTCAGCGCCGGGATCAGGCCGTCGAATTCCTGCTCGACCCAGGTGCACTTGGCTTTCATCTCTTCGCACAGCGCGTTGCCGATGTCGTAGTCAAAACCGGCGATGCTGCCATCAGGTTGCTTGAAGGCAAAGGGTGGGTAGGCGGCCTCGATACCGATTTTCAACGGTTTTTCATCGGCCTGCGATACCAGGGAAAACACGGACAGCGCCAGGGCGCCAAGCAGTGCGAGCTTCTTCATCAGGTAACTCCATCGGTACGGGGCAATACAAGGCAGGTAACGGCTGCCCGATATGCGAATGGGTACAACGCGAGCCGCGCAGGGTATCGACCAAGGTCGCAGACCACGAGCGTGTGAGTGGCATTCTAGCGACAGCCCGGTAGTCGATATTTCTTCAAAGCGACAACTACTTACAGAAGCGCCTGAAACCGCTGCGGGCGATGTTGACAGCCAGTGCAAAATATGCAAAAGCGCAAGAAATAGAACCTATAGACCTAGCAATTCCCGGGCCTATTATTGGCAAAGCCTTGTAGTACGGCAAGTGTAGCGTGTTGCGCGGGGAAAAATGCCAGCGAAATGCACCGAAACGAAGCGGAATTGTTTCCTGGCGCCCCGATGACGTGCGCCAACGGTGACAGAACAGTTACCGATGAATGTCGGGTAACAGTAAAGCAAAAACCCCGCCGGTTGCCCGGGCGGGGTTCTTGTTGGCGGTACACGCCCCTGCATGTGGGAGCAGGCGTGCCCGCGAAGCAGGCGGCGCGGTGGATGGCACCGGCTGCGCCGGTGTTCGCGGGCGCGCCCGCTCCCACACGCGGCTGTTATGCCGAAGCCAGGCTCATGGCCTTGTGGGTATCGATCAGGTGCTGCACCACGCTCGGGTCGGCCAAGGTCGAGATATCGCCCAGGGCATCGTACTCACCCGTGGCAATCTTGCGCAGGATACGGCGCATGATCTTGCCCGAACGGGTCTTCGGCAGCCCCGGCGCCCACTGGATCACATCCGGCGAGGCGATCGGGCCGATTTCCTTGCGCACCCAGTTCTTCAGCTCCAGGCGCAACTGCTCGCTGGCCTCGATACCGGCATTAAGGGTGACATACACATAAATGCCCTGCCCCTTGATGTCGTGCGGCACACCCACCACCGCCGCCTCGGCCACTTTCGCATGGGCCACCATGGCGCTTTCGATCTCGGCAGTGCCCATGCGGTGACCGGACACGTTCAGCACGTCATCCACGCGACCGGTGATCCAGTAGTAGCCATCCTCGTCGCGGCGCGCACCGTCGCCGGTGAAGTACATGCCACGGAAGGTCTTGAAGTAGGTGTCGACGAAACGGTCGTGGTCGCCGTACAGCGAGCGCGACTGCCCCGGCCAGGAATCGAGGATCACCAGGTTGCCCTCGGCGGCGCCCTCGATCAGGTTGCCCAGGTTGTCCACCAGTGCCGGCACCACGCCGAAGAACGGACGGGTTGCCGAACCCGGCTTGAGGCCGGTAGCGCCCGGCAGCGGGCTGATCAGGATGCCGCCGGTCTCGGTCTGCCACCAGGTGTCGACGATCGGGCAACGCTCCTTGCCCACAGCCTTGTAGTACCAGTTCCAGGCTTCCGGGTTGATCGGCTCACCCACCGAGCCAAGCAGACGCAGGCTGGAGCCATCGGCACCGGCAACCGCGGCCTCGCCTTCGGCCATCATCGCGCGGATGGCGGTTGGCGCGGTGTACAGGATGTTGACCTTGTGCTTGTCGATGATCTTCGACACACGGGTGATGTCCGGGTAGTTCGGCACGCCTTCGAACAGCAGGGTGGTGGCGCCATTGGCCAGCGGGCCGTAGACGATGTAGCTGTGGCCAGTGACCCAACCCACGTCGGCGGTGCACCAGTACACCTCGCCCGGGCGATAGTCGAACACGCGTTCATGGGTCAGCGCGGCGTACACCAGGTAGCCACCGGTGGTGTGCAGTACACCCTTGGGCTTGCCAGTGGAGCCGGAGGTATAAAGGATGAACAGCGCTTCCTCGGCGCCCATCTCCTTCGGCGCGCAGTGGCTGGAAGCCACTTTCATCAGGTCTTCGTACCAGATGTCGCGGTGCTGGTGCCAGGCTATGTCGCCACCGGTGCGCTTGCACACGATGATCTTCTGCACGCTGCTGGTTTCCGGGTTGGTCAGCGCCAGGTCGACGTTGGCCTTGAGCGGGGTACGGCGACCGCCGCGCACGCCTTCGTCGGCGGTAATCACGATCTTGGACTTGCAGTCGATGATACGGCCGGCCAGCGCCTCGGGCGAGAAGCCACCGAACACCACCGAGTGGATCGCACCGATACGGGCACAGGCCAGCATGGCGACCACGGCTTCGGGGATCATCGGCATGTAGATGGTGACCACGTCACCGCGGTGCACATCCTGGCCACGCAGGGCGTTGGCGAACTTGCAGACTTGCTCGTGCAGTTCGCGGTAGGTGATGTTGCGGTGCTCGGAAGGGTCGTCACCCTCCCAGATGATGGCCAACTGGTCGCCGCGCTCTTCGAGGTGGCGGTCCAGGCAGTTGGAGGAAACGTTCAGAGTGCCGTCGGCGAACCATTTGATATCGACGTGGTGGTCGTCGAAAGAGGTCTGCTTGACCTTGGTGAATGGCTTGATCCAGTCGATGCGCTGGGCCTGCTCGCGCCAGAAGCCGTCCGGGTTGATCACCGACTGCTGGTACATGGCCTTGTAGGTGGCCTCGTCGGTCAGGGTAGTGGCCGCAACCTCGGGACGAACGGGATACAGTGGAGCCGCACTCATCTGTGTTACCTCGGTGTAATAGTTGTTTTTGTATGGAACCGTTTGTAACTGTACCAGAGCAACAAAAGCCATTCGACGTTGGTAGTAATTTGGTACGCCCGTCCCGGCAAAGCGCTCTGGCATGCGGATTACAGCCCTGACCACGAAAAAACGGGGGGCTTTAGCAGAAGATTGTTACAGATTTTGCCAAAACACTTTATCAAAAGACCCACTGTTTCGGCCTTCGCCCCAGCCATAAAATTCACTTCGCCAGCAACGGCAAGGCGATTAACAACTGGTAACAGCCCCCACGAAGGCAAGCGTTAATCCCCATCCAAACCCGATAGTTAAAACCAGCAATACTCGCGGCGCCATAAGCGCCGCGTGCCCCCTCACGACCTTAGACAGGTAAATTGAAAATGAAAGCTTTACTGGTATTGGTACTTGGCAGTCTTTGCGGCGCGGCGATGGCCGGCGAAGCCAAAGATGCCGAGCAGATTCCGGTTGAACAGTACAGTTACTCGCAGCACCTGGACATTGCCCGCGTCATTTCCATGAGCGAAGTGCCCAATGTGTGCGAAGTCGTGCCAGCCCGCATGACCTACGAGGACTCCAAGGGCCAGAAGCACATTCTCGAATACCGCGTGATGGGGAACGGCTGCTCGAACGGCTGATACCTTGTGGATTGGGGGCCCTGCGGGCCCCATTCGCGGGCTTGCCCGCTCCCACAGGTACAGCGCCTGCCTTGAATCTGGCGCGGTACCTGTGGGAGCGGGCAAGCCCGCGAAGAATATTGCACCTGATTAACAGGTTATTGACCGCTTGTTAATCCACCGACTTGCCCAACGAATAATCCCTCAACTTGTTGGCAATGGTCGTATGCGAAACACCCAGTCTTTTACCTAAAGCCCGGCTACTCGGAAACTCCCCCATCAAACTTTCCAGCACCGCTTTTTCAAAGCGCCCGACAATTTGCGAAAGATCTCCATCCAGCGAAAACTCACCCAACGGCTGGCGCACACCATAATCCGGCAAACGGATATGTTCACTTTTGACCACGCCGCCTTCGCATAACGAAACCGCCTGGAACAATACGTTTTCCAACTGTCTGACATTACCCGGCCAATGGTACTGGCCAAGTTTGTCCATCGCCGCCGGCGCCAGGCGTGGCATGGCGCAGCCAATCTGCCGGCTGGCCTGGTCGAGAAAGTGCTGCACCAGCCCTTCCAGGCCATCCATGCATTCGCGCAAGGGTGGAATGTGCAGCGACAACACATTGAGCCGGTGATACAGGTCCTGGCGAAACTCGCCACGGGCACACAATTCGGACAGATCCACCTGGGTCGCGCAGATCACCCGCACATCCAGATACACCTCTTCATCACTGCCTACGCGGCGGAAGCAGCCATCCTGCAGAAAACGCAGCAGCTTCACCTGAAGACGCGGGCTCATCTCCCCTACCCCGTCAAGGAACAGCGTGCCACCGGCGGTCAGCTCCAGCAGCCCCAGCTTGCCCTCGGCCCGCGCCCCTTCGAATGCCCCGGGGCCGTAGCCGAACAGCTCGGTTTCGGCCATCGACTCGGGCAACCCGGCGCAATTGAGCGCCATCAATGGCGACTGGCCGCGCGGGCTGGCCAGGTGGCAGGCACGCGCCAGCAGCTCCTTGCCGGTGCCAGTCTCGCCCTCGATCAGTAATGGCGCATCCAGCGGCGCCATGCGCCGCGCCTCGCGTACCACCGCCGCCATCACCCGCGAGCTCTGGAAGATGCTGTCGAAACCGCGCAGCTCCTGCTTGCGCACGTTGTAGATGCGCTCACCGATACGGTCGGCGCGATGCAGGGTCAACACTGCCCCGGCCAGCGCCTCGCTGTCGTCATGCTCGGACTGCAGCGGCGCGATGTCGGCGAGGAACACATCGCCCTTGACCTTGATGCGCAGGCCGTTGATGCGCGACTTGTTGGCCCGCACCAGCTCTGGTAGGTCGAAGTCCTCCACATAGCGCGCCAGCGGCATGCCCGGCACCTCGTCTACCCGCACCCCCAGCAACTGCGCAGCGGCACGGTTGGCGGCGACGATACTGCCGCCCATGTCGATCGACAGCACCGGGAAGTCCAGCGCCCCGAGCAGCGCATTCAGCTCCATGTGCCGGCGCTCGCTGGGCATCAGCCCCACGCGCTTGACGCCAAACACCCCGGCGATGGCCTCGAACTTCGGCCGCAGCGCCTGGAACTGCAAATTGATCAGGTTCGGGCAATGCAGGTAGATGGCGTTGCCATGGTCACCGCCCACCTCGCCGCGCAGCACGTTGATGCCGTACTCCACCAGCAGGTTGAGGATGTCGCGCAGGATGCCAATACGGTTCTGGCAATGCACTTTGATACGCATGAGGGCTCTCGAAGCGCCAATGTTTTTCAACACCGCGCGGAAAAGTCGTAAAGATAAGCTGACAAAAACAGCCGAAGCTTCAGCCAGATGCCTCGGATTTTCCGACACCTGCGCATTTTTGTAAAATTATCGTTACGAAAATACCGCCCAAAGCCAGCACCGGCCGTTGACCCACCCCGTGCAAAGCGGCCAGCGAAGGGATATTCCTTAGGCATGTCCTGTACATAACAAGAAAAGCCCTCACCAGGAGAGCCACATGAAACAGACGCAATACGTGGCACGCGAGCCCGATGCGCATGGTTTTATCGATTACCCGCAGCAAGAGCATGCGGTATGGAACACCCTGATCACCCGCCAGCTGAAAGTGATCGAAGGCCGTGCGTGCCAGGAATACCTGGACGGCATCGACCAGCTCAAGCTGCCCCATGACCGCATTCCGCAGCTGGGCGAGATCAACAAGGTGCTGGGCGCCACCACCGGTTGGCAGGTTGCCCGGGTCCCGGCGCTGATCCCCTTCCAGACCTTCTTCGAACTGCTGGCCAGCAAGCGCTTCCCGGTAGCCACCTTCATCCGCACCCCGGAAGAGCTGGACTACCTGCAGGAGCCCGATATCTTCCATGAGATCTTCGGCCACTGCCCGCTGCTGACCAACCCTTGGTTCGCCGAATTCACCCACACCTATGGCAAGCTCGGCCTGGCCGCGACCAAGGAACAACGGGTGTACCTGGCGCGCCTGTACTGGATGACCATCGAGTTCGGCCTGATGGAAACCGCGCAGGGCCGCAAGATTTATGGCGGCGGCATCCTCTCGTCACCCAAAGAGACCGTCTACTGTCTGTCTGACGAGCCCGAGCACCAGGCCTTCGACCCGATCGAGGCGATGCGTACACCGTATCGCATCGACATTCTGCAGCCGCTGTATTTCGTGCTACCGAACATGAAGCGTCTGTTCGACCTGGCCCACGAAGACATCATGGGCATGGTTCACAAAGCCATGCAGCTGGGCCTGCACGCACCGAAATTTCCACCCAAGGTCGCTGCCTGAGCGACTTTGCCGATAACAACTCGAACCGGAAAACACCACATGAATGCCTTGAACCAAGCCCATTGCGAAGCCTGCCGCGCCGACGCACCGAAGGTCACCGACGAAGAACTGGCCGAGCTGATTCGCGAAATCCCGGACTGGAACATCGAAGTACGTGACGGCCACATGGAGCTGGAGCGCGTGTTCCTGTTCAAGAACTTCAAGCACGCCCTGGCGTTCACAAATGCCGTAGGCGAGATCGCCGAAGCCGAAGGCCATCACCCGGGGCTGCTGACCGAGTGGGGCAAGGTCACCGTGACCTGGTGGAGCCACTCGATCAAAGGCCTGCACCGTAACGACTTCATCATGTGTGCGCGTACTGACGAAGTTGCGAAAACGGCAGAAGGCCGCAAGTAAGCACTGAGAAAATGGGGCCTGTGGGAGCGGGTTCACCCGCGAAGCAGACAACGCGGTGCATGGCACCGGCTTCGCCGGTGTTCGCGGGTAAACCCGCTCCCACAGGGGCCCCAGTTTTTTGCAGGATAACTGTCCGCTGTTCGCCCGCAAAACCGACAAACGATCGGCAAAAATTCCAAACTGTCATCCAGACTTGTGTATCCTGCCCCTGCTTCGCGAAGCTTAAACGCGCCTGGCGCAGACTTTTCACTCACACTTGCGAGGAACGACGAGATGCATGAAATCCCGAATCTTCCCTTCCCAAGCCTGAACCCAGAAGAGCCAACCGTGACCGTTCACGCCGAACCGGCAACCGCCGTCGAGCAGGATGGTGACGATCAATCCAGCGCTGACCAGGAATAACCGCGCATCCCCCCGACTGTGTGAAAACGGCTGACCTGCGGGCCACCCCCGTCATCACGTTTTCACACCGTCCAGAACCCACGTAGGCCCTCATGCCCCACTCACCGCGCCCCCTTGCGGTCACCCTGCAAGTCGTCTCCATCGTCCTCTTCACCTTCATCGGCTACCTGAACATCGGCATCCCGTTGGCCGTATTGCCCGGCTACGTGCACAACGACCTGGGCTTCAGTGCCGTGGTCGCGGGCCTGGTGATCAGCGTGCAGTACCTGGCCACCCTGCTCAGCCGCCCCACCGCCAGCCGCATCATCGACAACCACGGCAGCAAGAAAGCCGTCATGTATGGCCTGGCCGGCTGCGGGCTCAGCGGGGTGTTCATGCTGGCCTGCGCCTTTCTCAGCCACCTGCCGTGGCTGAGCCTGGCCTGCCTGCTGCTCGGCCGCCTGGTGCTCGGCAGCGCCGAAAGCCTGGTGGGCTCCGGTGCGATTGGCTGGGGCATTGGCCGGGTGGGTGCCGCAAACACGGCCAAGGTCATCTCCTGGAACGGCATTGCCAGCTATGGCGCGCTGGCCATTGGCGCCCCGCTGGGCGTGCTGATGGTCAAGGGCCTGGGCCTGTGGAGCATGGGCGTGAGCATCATCCTGCTGTGTGCGCTCGGGCTGCTGCTGGCCTGGCCCAAGCGGGCCGCACCGATCGTCAGCGGCGTGCGCCTGCCGTTCCTGCGTGTGCTGGGCAAGGTGTTCCCGCATGGCTCGGGGCTAGCGCTGGGCTCGATCGGCTTTGGCACCATTGCCACCTTCATTACCCTGTATTACGCCAGCCGCGGCTGGGCCAATGCGGCGCTGACCCTGAGCCTGTTCGGCGCCGCCTTCATCAGTGCACGGCTGTTGTTCGGCAACCTGATCAACCGGATTGGCGGGTTCCGGGTGGCAATCGCCTGCCTGTCGGTGGAAACGCTTGGGCTGCTGATGCTGTGGCTGGCGCCCAGCGCCGAGATGGCATTGGCAGGGGCGGCGTTGAGCGGGTTCGGCTTCTCGCTGGTGTTCCCGGCATTGGGCGTGGAGGCGGTGAACCAGGTGTCGGCGGCCAACCGCGGGGCGGCGGTGGGGGCGTATTCGCTGTTCATCGATTTGTCGCTGGGAGTGACCGGGCCGCTGGTGGGCGCGGTGGCGGCGGGGTTCGGGTTTGCTTCGATGTTTTTGTTTGCTGCTGCGGCGGCGGCCTGCGGGCTGGTGTTGAGCCTGTATCTGTATCGGCAGGCGCGACGGGGACGAAACAGAGCGCAAGAAGCCTGAATTCGTAGTACCTGCACTGGCCCTATCGCCGGCAAGCCAGCTCCCACAGGGGTAGCACATGACCTGAGATCAATGCGGTCGGTGTGGGAGCTGGCTTGCCGGCGATGGGCTGCGAGGCAGCCCCCGACGCCCTGAGACCTAGCGCTGGGCGTACTGCAGCACCACTTCCAGCGGGTGGCGCATCTGCCGCTCGGTCATGCGCTTGACCTGGCTGCGGCACGAGTAGCCCGTTGCCAGCGGCTCGCCTTCCTTGTCCAACTTGGTCGCCCAACTCTGCTCGAAGATGGTCCGCGAGCTTTCCTGGTTACGCGCCTCGTGCCCGTAGGTACCGGACATACCGCAGCAGCCAGTCGCCTCGGTCACCAGCTTCAGGCCCAGGCGAGCGAACACCTGCTCCCACTGCCTGGTGCTGGCCGGCACGTTGGTCTTCTCGGTGCAATGCGCCATCAGGCGGAAATTGCCCGGCGCGGTCGGCGCCTGCTCAGGCAGCACATCCATCAGCCACTCCTGCGGCAACAGCACCTGCGGGCAACCATCCAGGCCCGGTACCTTCTGGTACTCCTGGCGATACACCAAGGTCATCGCCGGGTCCAGGCCCACCAGCGGCACACCACAGTCGGCCAGGGCCTTGAGCTGGGTGGCATTGCGAATCGCCGCCTTGGCGAACGCACCGAGGAAGCCCTGCACGTGCAGCGGCTTGCCGTTGGCGCTGTACGGCGCCAGGAACACCCGGTGGCCCAAACGGTGGGCCAGGTCGATGAAGGCCGAAAGCAGCGGCGTTTCGAAATAACGGGTAAAGGCGTCCTGCACCAGCACGATGCTGCGCTCGCGCTGGGCCGGGGTCAGCTCACGCAGGGCCGGTACCGTGGCCACGCCGACGCGGCAGCGGGTCAGGGTGGCCTGGAAGTTGAAGCGGCTGATCAGTGGGCTGTCGACCATGCCGACCTTGTCGGCCAGCAGCTTGCTCACCCATTTCGAGCCCATCACCGCGTTATACAGCCCGGGCGCATGGGCCAGGTACGGGATGGTGAATTCCAGCGAGCCAATCAGGTAGTCACGCAGCGGGCGCTGGTAGCGGCCGTGGTACAGCTCGAGGAAGCGCGAACGGAAATCCGGCACGTTGACCTTGATCGGGCACTGCCCGGCGCACGACTTGCACGCCAGGCAGCCGGCCATGGCATCGTACACCTCATGGGAGAAGTCTTCCTGGCCCTGGCTACGCGCACGGTTGTTGCGCAGGCGCGCCGGCAGGCCCTTGAGCCACGAGACCTTGTTGCGCGCGGCAGCCAGCACATCGATGTCGGCCTCGCCCTGCAGGCGCAGCCACTCGCGCATCAACGAGGCACGGCCCTTGGGCGAATGCTGGCGTTCACGGGTGGCCTTCCACGATGGGCACATGGCGTCGTTGGGGTCGTAGTTGTAGCACGCGCCGTTGCCGTTGCAGTGCACGGCGCTGGGGAAGTCCTGCCACACGCGTTCGTCGATGGTGCGGTCGAGGTCACCGCGCAGGGTTACGCCATCGACCGGGGTCAGGCCCTCGGCGCTGCCCAACGGGGTGCAGATCTTGCCCGGGTTGAGCTGGTTGTGTGGGTCGAAAGCGCCCTTCAGGCGCTGCAGCGCCGGGTACAGCTCGCCAAAGTACTCCGGCACGTATTCCGAACGCAGGCCCTTGCCGTGCTCGCCCCACAGCAAACCGCCATAGCTTTTGGTCAGCGCCGCCACGGCATCGGAAATCGGCTTGACCAGTGCGGCCTGGGCCGGGTCCTTCATGTCCAGTGCCGGGCGCACGTGCAGCACGCCGGCATCAACGTGGCCGAACATGCCATAGGCCAGGCCGTAGCCATCGAGCAGTGCGCGGAACTCGGCGATGTAGTCGGCCAGTTGCTCCGGCGGTACCGCGGTGTCTTCAACGAACGGTTGCGGGCGTACTTCGCCTTCGACGTTGCCCAGCAAGCCCACCGAACGTTTACGCATGGTATAGACGCGGGTCACCGCTTCGGCCCCCTCGGCCAGGGTGTGGCCCAGGCGCTCGACGCTGGTGTCGTTCTGCAGGTGCTGGATGAACGCTTGCACCCTGGCATTGACCTCGGCCGGCTCGTCGCCGCAGAACTCCACCAGGTTGATGCCGAGGGTCGGTCGCTCGGGGTCGGCCGGGAAGTACTCGGCGACGCTGTGCCAGACGATGTCCTTCATCGCCAGCATCAGCACCTTGGAGTCGACGGTCTCGATCGACAGAGGCTTGTGTGCCATCAGCGCGTTTGCATCACGCAGGGCATCCATGAAGCTGGTGTAGCGCACGTTGACCAGCACGGCATACTTGGGGATCGGCAGCACATTCAGCTTGGCTTCGACCACATAGCCCAGCGAGCCCTCGGCGCCGCACAGCACGCTGTTGAGGTTGAAGCGACCCTGCTCGTCGCGCAGGTGGGCCAGGTCGTAGCCGGTCAGGCAACGGTTGAGCTTGGGGAAGGTAGCTTCGATGAGATCAGCCTGGGTTTCCTGGATCTGGCGCGCCATGCGGTACACCTCGCCGACCCGGCCGGGCGCGGCACAGGCCTGCTCCAGCGCGGCATCGTCGATCGGCAGGCTGTGCAGGCGCTCGCCACCGAGCAGCACGCTATGCAGTTCCAGCACGTGGTCGCGGGTCTTGCCATAGGTGCAGCTGCCCTGGCCACTGGCATCGGTGTTGATCATGCCGCCGACTGTGGCGCGGTTGGAGGTGGACAGCTCGGGAGCGAAGAACAGCCCGTGCGGCTTGAGGGCGGCGTTGAGCTGGTCCTTGACGGTACCGGCCTGCACGCGCACCCAGCGCTCCTCGACGTTGATTTCGAGGATCTTGTTCATGTGCCGCGACAGGTCGACGACGATACCGTCGGTCAGCGACTGGCCATTGGTGCCCGTACCGCCGCCGCGCGGGGTCAGCTTCACCTGCTGGAAGCGCTCCTCGGCCATCAGCGTGGCGACCCGCGCCACATCGTCGGCATCCAGCGGGAACACCGCCGCCTGTGGCAAGCGCTGGTAGATCGAGTTGTCGGTGGCCAGCACCGTACGGGTTGCGTAGTCGGCACTGATCTGGCCACGGAAGCCGCTGTTGCGCAGGGCTTCGAGGAATTCGGGGTAGTTGGCGCTCGGGGCAACGGTCGGCAGCTGGGCGATCATCGAAGGATGGCCTCTTGATATTGGCAAATTCACGGGATTCCTGTCGTACCGGCATGGGTGGTGGCATGCGGGGATGACGTACAGGCCAATGTTCCTGTAGTTTCGCTCCAGGGGCAAACGGATAATCCTGCCGCTATTGATGACTTTCATGAATGAATTACCGCCATCTGACCCCGTCCATGTCGCTGCTGCTGGCATTCGAGGCCGCCGCCCGACATGAAAGCTACACCCGTGCCGCCGCCGAGCTGTCGCTCACCCAGAGCGCGGTCAGCCGCCAGGTGCAGGCGCTGGAACAGCAACTGGGCCTCACCCTGTTCCGCCGCGAGGGGCGCCAGGTGCAGCTGACCGATGTCGGCCGCCTGTACCAGCGCGAGCTCAGCGAGGCACTGGGGCGCATCCGCAGCGCCACCTTGCAGGCATTGGCCTACCAGTCGGGGGTGGGCACCTTGCGCCTGGCCACCCTGCCCACCTTTGGCTCGAAATGGCTGCTGCCGCGGTTGCATGCCTTCTACAGCGCCCATCCGGGCATGCTGGTGCACATCCATTCCCGCATCGAAGCCATCAACTTCGACACCAGCGAGATCGATGCGGCCATCGGCGTGGCCAGCCACGACCTGCCCGGGTTGATCTGCCATCGCCTGCATGCCGAGGAACTGGTGGTGATATTGCCGCCGGAGGCTGGCGCGGACAGCCAAGGCTGGTGCCCGACGCGCATCAGTGAAGAGGTGCTGCTGAATGTGGCCAACAACCCGCATGCCTGGGGCGAGTGGTTCTCGCACCATGGCCTGGCGCACCGGGCAATGCGCCTGGGGCCGAGCTTCGAACTGACCTCACACCTGATCCAGGCGGTACGGGCCGGGATCGGCATCGGCCTGGTGCCGCGCATACTGGTGGAAGAGGAACTGGCCAAGGGTGAGCTGTACAGCCCCGGGGAGGCCTTTGCCAGCCAGCGCAGTTATTACCTGATCTATCCCCCGCGCAATGAGGCGCTGCCGTCGCTGCGGGCGTTTCGCAGCTGGTTGCTGGAGCAGATCTGATTTCTGGCTGTGCCGGCCTCTTCGCGGGTAAACCCGCTCCCACAGATGTAGCGCTGCTCTCGGGTCAGGTGATATCCCTGTGGGAGCGGGTTTACCCGCGAAGAGGCCGGTACAGGCAATAAAAAACCCGAAGCCAGTTCCTGACCTCGGGTTTTTCATACGCTACCTGTAGCGCCTTATCGGGCCACGCTACCAGCAGCCCCAACAGCCTGCGCCTTGCGACGCGGCTTGATCATGTAGGCTACGAACATGGCGAACAGCCACACCGGGATCGCATACACCGAAACCTGGATACCCGGGATCATCAGCATGATGCCCAGGATCAGCACCACGAACGCCAGGCAGATGTAGTTGCCATAGGGGTACCACAGGGCCTTGAACAGCGGCTTCTGGCCGGTGCGGTCCAGGTGCTGGCGGAACTTCAGGTGCGAGTAGCTGATCATCGCCCAGTTGATCACCAGGGTAGCCACCACCAGCGACATCAGCAGTTCCAGCGCGTTCGACGGCATCAGGTAGTTGAGCAGCACCGCAATCAGGGTCACGGCTGCCGACACCAGGATCGAGCGCACCGGTACACCGCGGCTGTCGACCTTGGCCAGCGCCGCCGGGGCGTCACCTTGTTCGGCCATGCCCAGCAGCATGCGGGCGTTGCAGTAGGTACCGCTGTTGTACACCGACAGCGCCGCAGTCAGGACCACGAAGTTCAACAGGTGCGCGGCCACGTCACTGCCCAGCAGCGAGAACACCTGCACGAACGGGCTGCTGCCATAGCTGCCACCGGACGCATCGATGCTGGCGACCAGGTTGTCCCATGGGGTCAGCGACAGCAGCACCACCAGGGCACCGACATAGAAGATCAGGATGCGGTAGATGACCTGGTTGATCGCCTTGGGGATCACGGTCTTCGGCTTGTCGGCCTCGGCGGCGGTGAAGCCGAGCATTTCCAGGCCACCGAAGGAAAACATGATGAAGGCCAGGGCCATCACCAGCCCGCTGACACCGTTCGGGAAGAAGCCGCCATGCGACCACAGGTTGGCCACGGTGGCTTCAGGGCCGCCGCTGCCGCTGGTCAGCAAGTAGGCACCCAGGCCGATCATGCTGACGATGGCCACCACCTTGATGATGGCAAACCAGAATTCGGCCTCACCGAAAAACTTCACGTTCATCAGGTTGATGGCGTTGATCAGCACGAAGAACGCTGCCGCCGTGACCCAGGTGGGGATCTCCGGCCACCAGTAGTGAACATACTTGCCGACCGCCGAAAGCTCCGACATGCCCACCAGGATGTACAGCACCCAGCAGTTCCAGCCCGACAGGAAGCCGGCGAAACCACCCCAGTAGGTGTGGGCGAAATGGCTGAAGGAGCCGGCCACCGGTTCTTCGACGATCATTTCACCGAGTTGGCGCATGATCATGAAGGCGATGAAGCCGCAGATGGCGTAGCCAAGGATCATCGACGGGCCGGCGGATTTCATCACGCCTGCCGAGCCGAGGAACAGGCCGGTACCAATTGCACCGCCGAGGGCGATCAACTGGATATGGCGGTTCTTCAGGCCCCGCTTGAGCTCGCCTGAATGCATGTTTTGTCCACTCATGAACGAAGTCACCTGCATTGTTTTTATCTGTGACGGAATCGGACCCACCGCGCTCGTGGCGCAGCGGAATGGGCAAGGTGGTTACCTTGGGTTTCCTGACCTCAGGTGCCGCCGGAGCGGTTTAACCAGGCGTGATCAGGAGTGCGCGGTACGCAAAGGAGTCACAGGTAAAACGCGGCGCACTGTATACCCCTGCAAACGCGCAGGCGTCAACGCGTTGCGTCGTTTCCTCGGGAAAAAACGCAGCGATCCTGTGGTGTGGGCCTTGAAAGGCGGAGTGATCGGCGTACATGGCGCCTCCATTTGTTGTTTTGTCAGCCTGGCTCTGTGGACAGGCTTTTGCACACGGCAATGGCGGCTATAACACCGTGAGGCGGGGGTTTGGGCAAGGG
>NZ_NEJR01000057.1:0-543 GCF_002113165.1 Pseudomonas sp. B19(2017) | reverse complement strand
GCATGGCCACTTGTGATGCTGATAATCTTTGTGACTATCAGTCCGTACTCACAAGCACCCACACGAATTGCTTGATTCGATTTGTTAAAGAGCGTTTGGCCAAGAGCTTTTCGCCTCAACCGAGGCGCGCATTCTACGCTTTCCTCATGGTCTGTCAAGCGTTTATTTTGAAGTTTTTTGCGAGAAACTCGTTTGACTTCAGACACTTAACTCGCTTCGATCTCTCGTCGCGGGAGGTGAATAATACAGCATTCAAAAACGCTGTCAACCACCTTTTTACCACTGGCTGGCCGTTCAGCCCACCAGGAGAAGCGATAGCTTCTACTTAAAGACAAAACCCCTACCTGCATGTGCAGATAGGGGTTTTGCGAAATGAATCTTGACGATGACCTACTCTCACATGGGGAAACCCCACACTACCATCGGCGATGCATCGTTTCACTGCTGAGTTCGGGATGGGATCAGGTGGTTCCAATGCTCTATGGTCGTCAAGAAATTCTGTTGCCAGAATGTCTTTTGAACACTCTTGGCTAATTCGGATAT
>NZ_NEJR01000017.1:0-133848 GCF_002113165.1 Pseudomonas sp. B19(2017) | reverse complement strand
TAACGACGGGGGCGGGGTGGGCGGGGGCCAGCGGCAGGGCATCGGCGGCGGTGGGCTTTTCTGCGCAAGCCACGAGCAGGATGAAACTGGAGGCCGCGATCAACTGACGGGTTTTCCAGCGGGGGAGAAGACTGAGGAGCATGCACAGATCCAGAATTGCAGGTCAGGTGACGACCATACCATGCCTGCGCTTTCGATGCTTTCATGCTGCCAAAAAGTAGGAAGCCTCCCAATCTCTCGATTGGAAGGCTTCGCGGCGGTAGCTGCCTTTGCCCTTGTCCGGTCGTTCCTGTCGGCAGCGGAACAGCGGTTGGGCGATGATTGACTTGGCCTTGTTGGGGCCGTGCTTTTTCGGCTTTTTGCTCATGGCGGGGTTCCCCGGTTGGGTGGGTTTCGCAGCGCACTGTAGGGCTTGGGGCAGGGTGGGGCCAATTGATTGTGTATATGGTCGAGATGTTGGGGGGCATTGCAGCCCTGTGGGAGCGGGCGTGTCGAGGCGTCGAACCGCCGCGAACACCGGCGAAGCCGGTGCCATCCACCGCGTCGCCTGATTCGCGGGCATGCCCGCTCCCACAGCGGCCCCAGTTACTCGGGAGGGAGTGTGAGGCGCTGGCCGGCCATCAGCAGCGACAAGCGCGCCAGGCCCGTCCAGGGTGAACCCTCGGCCTGGCCCTTGATCTGCGCATCGATACGCTGGGCATCTTGCAGCAACTGCGCCCAGCGCTGCGCCGACAGGCGCTGCAGGGCCTTGCTGACCAAAGGGCGGCGCTTGTCCCAGACCGGCGGGCGGGCCTGGCTGAAGGCCTTGTCCAGCGGTACACCCTGGCTGAACTGCTGGGCCAGCCCGGCCAGCTGACGCAGCTCCCGGGCCAGGGCCCAGAGAATCACCGGTGGCTCCACGCCTTCCCCACGCAAGCCATCGAGCATGCGCAGGGCATGCGCGGCTTCGCCGTTGAGAATGGCATCGACCAGGCCGAAGACATCGAAGCGGGCGCTGTCGGCGACGGCAGCCTGCACGGTCTCCACGGTGATCTGGTTGCCCTCGGCGAGCAGTTTGAGCTTTTCGATTTCCTGCGCGGCAGCCAGCAGGTTGCCTTCCACACGTGTGGCAATCAGGTCGACGGCGTCTCGCTGTGCCGACAGGCCGGCCTGCTGCAGGCGCTGGTTGATCCACTGTGGCAACTGGTGCACATCCACCGGCCAGATCTGGATGAACTGGCAATGGGCACCTTCGATCAGGGCCTTGCCCCACTTGGTCTTCTGCGCGCTGCCATCGAGCTTGGGCAGGCTGACCAGCAGCAGGGTGTCTTCGGCGGGATTGGCGCAGTATTCCATCAGTGCAGCGGCGCCCTTGTCACCGGGCTTGCCCGAGGGTAGGCGTAGTTCCAGCAGGCGGCGCTGGGCGAACAGGGACAGGCTGGCGCCGGCCTGGAGCAGCGTGCCCCAGTCGAAGTTGGCGTCGGCGCTGAATACCTGGCGTTCGTCGAAACCCTGCTGGCGAGCGGCGTTGCGGATGGCGTCGGCGGCTTCCTGGCACAGCAGCGGGTCGTCGCCGCTGACCACGTAGACCGGTGCCAGGGCGCCTTGCAGGTGCTTGTTGAGTTGGGCGGGGGCGAGCTTCATGGGGAACAGGCGGGGTACCCGAAGGTACCCCGCTCGGGCTTAGTTGCCCGGTACTTCCAGTGGCGATTGCTGAGGCGTTTCGGCCTGCTGGCGGCGTGCGGCCTCCAGCGCAGCGGCTTCGGCCTTGGCACGCTCGTCGGCTTGACGTTGCAGCTCGTCCAGCTGGGACGGGGTCAGCATCTGCAGGCGAACGACCATGGCGTTGACCAGGTCGCGACGCATTTCTTCACGGGCGCGGTTGGCCTCCTGCTCGGAGCCGGTGATGTTCGAACCGTCACGCAGGTAGATCTTGCGCACTTCCAGCTTGTCGCTCATCAGCTCCAGGTTGTTCAGGCCCTGGATGCTGTAGTTCAGCACGGTGGTCAGCTCGTACTCGGCGGTACGGTTACCACTGTTGTAGGTCGCCGAGCGCTCGCGCTCCTGCTCGTTGGTCAGTACCAGACGGTACGGTGCGCCGGCGTGCACGTTGACGCCGCTACGCTTCAGTACTTCACGCAGCTGAAGCACGGTCGGGCCGTAGGCGTTGCGTGCACTGACGTCCATTTCCTTCACGCTCAGCTCGGTGGAGCCGGTGCCGCGCAGCTGGAAACCGCAGGCGCTGAGCATGACCGCCAGGCCGATTACCAGCAAATTGCGTTTGATCATGTTGTTGCTCCCTTGTGGGCCTGTTCCGCCCACCCGCAGTGGCTGCGGGCGGGCGTTGCCATCAGTTGGCGACGATGTTGACCAGCTTGCCCGGTACCACGATGACCTTGCGGATGGTCAGGCCATCGATGAAGCGCAGGACGTTCTCGTTGCTGCGCGCCGCGGCTTCGATTTCTTCGCGGCTGGCGGCGGCCGGCATTTCGACCTGGCCACGCAGCTTGCCGTTGACCTGCACCACCAGGGTGACGGTGTCCTGTACCAGGGCTGCCTCGTCGACGGCTGGCCAGCTGGCGTCGATGACGGCCTGCTGGTGGCCCAGCTGTTGCCACAGCTCGTGAGAAATGTGCGGGGTGATCGGTGCCAGCAGCAGGGTGACGGCCTCGAGGCCTTCCTGCAGCAGGGCGCGGTCCTGTTCAGTGGCCTGCGGGGCCTTTTCCAGCACGTTCATCACAGTCATCACCTGGGCGATGGCGGTGTTGAACTTGTGGAACTGGCCGACGTCGGTGCTGGCCTGTTTGATGGCGGCGTGGATGGCGCGGCGGATGACCTTCTGCGCGTCGTCCAGGGCGGCAACATCCAGCTTGCCCGGCAGGCCTTGGGCCACGTGGGCCTGGGCCAGGCGCCAGACGCGGCGCAGGAAGCGGCTGGCGCCTTCGACGCCGGCGTCGGACCATTCCAGGCTCATGTCGGGCGGCGAGGCGAACATCATGAACAGGCGGCAGGTGTCGGCGCCGTACTGATCGATCATCGATTGCGGGTCGACGCCGTTGTTTTTCGACTTCGACATCTTCTCGGTGCCACCGATTTCCACCGGCAGGCCGTCGGTTTTCAGGCGGGCACCGATGATCTTGGCCTTGGCATCGCGCTCGACCTCGACATCGGCCGGGTTGAACCAGTCCTTGCCGCCGTTGCTGGCCACGCGGTAGTAGGTTTCGGCGACCACCATGCCCTGGGTCAGCAGGTTCTTGAACGGCTCGTTCGAGGTAACCAGGCCTTCGTCACGCATCAGCTTGTGGAAGAAGCGCGCGTACAGCAGGTGCAGGATGGCATGTTCGATACCACCGATGTACTGGTCGACCGGCAGCCAGTGGTTGGCCGCTTTAGGGTCGACCATGCCACCTTCGTAGTTCGGCGAGGCGTAGCGGGCGAAGTACCAGGACGACTCGACGAAGGTGTCCATGGTGTCGGTTTCACGCTTGGCTGCGGCGCCACATTTCGGGCAGCTGCATTCGTAGAATTCCGGCATGCGCGCCAGTGGCGAACCGGCACCGTCCGGCACCACGTTCTCCGGCAGGGTGACCGGCAGCTGGTCTTCCGGCACCGGTACGTCGCCACAGGACGGGCAGTGGATGATCGGGATCGGGCAGCCCCAGTAGCGCTGGCGGCTGATGCCCCAGTCGCGCAGGCGGAACTGGGTACGCGACTTGCCCAGCTCCTTGCGGATCAGGGCGGCTTCGATGGCGTCGAAGGCACCGGCGAAGTCCAGGCCGTCGAACTCACCGGAGTTGATCAGCTGGCCATGCTCGCCATAGGCGGCCAGCCACTCGCTGCCGACTTCATCGCCAGCGCTGGTGCGCACCACGGCCTTGACCGGCAGGTTGTACTTGTGGGCGAACTCGAAGTCGCGCTCGTCGTGGGCTGGCACGGCCATGACAGCGCCATCGCCGTAGTGCATCAGCACGTAGTTGGCGACCCATACCGGCAGTTTCTCGCCGGTCAGCGGGTGCTCGACCAGCAGGGAAGTGGCCATGCCCTTCTTCTCCTGGGTGGCCATGTCGGCTTCGGCAACGCTGCCGCTCTTGCACTCGTCGATGAACGCCTGCAGTGCCGGGTTGCCCTGGGCGGCCTGGGTGGCCAGCGGGTGTTCGGCGGCGACCGCGACGTAAGTGGCGCCCATCAGCGTGTCGGGACGGGTGGTGAAGACCTTGAGGGTACCTTCGTGGCCGATGCTGGCCAGGTCGTAGGGGAACTGCACTTCCATGCCGCGCGACTTGCCGATCCAGTTGCGCTGCATGGTCTTGACCTGCTCAGGCCAGCCCGGCAGCTCGTCGAGGCTTTCCAGCAGCTCGTCGGCGTAGTCGGTGATGCGGAAGTAGTACATCGGGATTTCGCGCTTCTCGATCAGCGCGCCCGAACGCCAGCCGCGGCCGTCGATGACCTGCTCGTTGGCCAGTACGGTCTGGTCGGCCGGGTCCCAGTTCACGGTCCCGTTCTTGCGGTAGATGATGCCTTTCTCGAACAGGCGGGTGAACAGCCACTGCTCCCAGCGGTAGTAGTCGGGCTTGCAGGTGGTGACTTCACGTGCCCAGTCGATGGCCAGACCCAGGCTCTTGAGCTGGGTCTTCATGTAGTCGATGTTTTCGTATGTCCACTTGGCCGGGGCGACGTTGTTCTTCATCGCCGCGTTTTCCGCGGGCATGCCGAAAGCGTCCCAGCCCATCGGCTGCAGCACGTTCTTGCCCAGCATGCGCTGGTAGCGGGCAATCACGTCACCGATGGTGTAGTTGCGCACGTGGCCCATGTGTAGCTTGCCGCTCGGGTACGGGAACATCGACAGGCAGTAGTAGGTGTCCTTGCCTGGCTGTTCGGTAACAGCGAACGATTGTTGCTCGTCCCAGAAGTTCTGGGCGGCGGCTTCGATATCACGGGGCGTGTATTGTTCGTGCATGGCTACTTTTTGCTGAGAGGGAAGAGACCTTGTTCCAGGCAGCGGAACCTCGCTGCGTCCGGCACTCCGGTGTCGTTTAGAGTGAACGCCGTAGCATACAGCAGCGCCGCGCATCGTGGGAAACCTTCGTTGCGAATGCCCGCTGGTCGCGGCGCACGGCTGCTTTTTGCAGCGACGCTAAGCTCAGGTGTGGGGGGAGATATTCTTATCTTCAATGAGGTGAACGGATGGGAGAGACGCAGCTACCCGCAATCAGACCGGAGCTATACGAACGCCTGATCGACCGGCTTGGCCTGGCACTGGAAGTGGCCAGGACTTCGGTGCGATTGCGCGACGAAATGCCAGCCGAGCTGGAATTGCGTGGCCTGAGCCACGCAGAGTTCGAACTGATCAAGGCCTACCTGGATTCCCTCCCGGAACGCCACAACGCCTGTGTTGGCAGTTACCCGCAAGCGGAGCCGACATCGGCCAAGATCATCTGGCTCAAGGACAAGAAACGCCCCGCCAGCACGGCGAGATCCAGGACGCTGCCACATCGCTAGCCGTTCAGGGCGCCAGGCACAGGCTATAGCGCGCCGGTTCTTCAAATTTACACAGCTCATGATCGGCGCCGGTCGCAGCCTTGTCGACCGGCGTCGATCCTTCTAGGCTGCACGCCTGCCAAGGAGGTGTGGCCAATGCCGATCCGATTCTTCATCAAACAATGGCTGATGCCGCCGGGCGTGCTGTTCCTGCTGCTGCTCGTGGCGTGGTGGCTGCGTCGCCGGCGGCCCAGGCTGGCAGCGCTGTGCTTTGCCGTGGGCCTTGGTGGTCTGTGGTTGATGAGCCTGCCGCTGGTGGTGCAGGAAACCGCCGGTGTGCTCGAGACGGAAGCGCCGCTGGCAGTCGGCGATTGGGCTGGCCTGGCAAGCCGGGCGGACGCGATTGTGGTGCTGGGCGCGGGGCGTGAGCGGGGTGACCCGGCCTGGGGCGGTAGCGACCAGCCCACAGCCACAGCGCTGGAGCGCATGCGCTTTGCCGCGCGCCTGGCCAAGGCTTCGGGCTTGCCGGTGTTGACCAGTGGCGGGTTGCACTATGGCTCGCCGCCGAGCGAGGCGCAGTTGATGGCTGATCGCCTGCGTGAAGATTTCGGTGTCGAGGTGAAATGGCGGGAGGAGGGCAGCCGCACCACCTGGGAGAATGCCCGGTTCACCGCCAAGGTGCTGCAGCCGTTGGGGATTCGCCGGGTGGTCGTGGTGACCCAGGCCTGGCACATGCAGCGCTCGCGCTGGAGCTTCGAGCAGGCGGGGTTCGAGGTGGTGCCGGCGCCGGTCGGGTTCCTCGGACACGATCATGCGCGGCCGTTCGGCGGATTGCTACCGGAGAGCCGGGCGATGTGGCAGAGCGGGCAGTTGCTCAATGAAGTGGCGGGGTTGGTGGGGTATAGGCTGTTCTATTGAAACCTGTATTGCCTGTACCGGCCTCTTCGCGGGCTTGCCCGCTCCCACAGGTTCTTCACAGCCCTTGAGGCGTGCGCAGTACCTGTGGGAGCGGGCAAGCCCGCGAAGAGGCCGGTACAGGCGGCATCATCAGACGGTCTTGGCAATGCGTCCAGCCAGCACCGCCCAACCCAGCAACAGCGCACAGACAATCGCCAGCGGCCACGATCGCCATTGCAGGTAAGGCGTCAGCTGCTGCATCGGCACCACTTCGCCATACAGCACCGCCTGCTGGAACTGCGGCACCTGCGTGGTAATGCGGCCAAACGGGTCGATCAATGCGGTCACACCGTTATTGGTGGCACGGATCATCCAGCGCCCGGCTTCCAGCGCACGCATCTGCGCCATCTGCAGGTGCTGCAAAGGGCCGATCGAGGTGCCGAACCAGGTGTCGTTGCTGATGGTCAGCAACAGGTCGCTGCGGGCCGCCAGGCCGGCGGCGAACTCGGGGTAGACCACTTCGTAGCAGATGTACGGCGCAATCTGGAAGCCCTTGGCCTGCAGCAACGGCTGGTCTTCCGGCCCACGGGCGAAGTCCGACATGGGCAGGTTGAAGAACTCGATAGCGCCACGCAGCATGTCCTGCAGCGGCACGTACTCGCCAAACGGCACCAGCTTCTGCTTGAGGTAGGTGCCATCGCCTTCACCGGTAACGGTGATGCCGTTGTAGTAGCGGCGCTGGTGATGCACCACTTCACGCACCGGCACCCCGGTGATCAGTGCCGAATGCCGCTCGGCGGCGAAGCGGCCCATCACATCGATGTAACCCTGGGCCTGATCCTTGAGCACCGGCACCGCGGTTTCCGGCCACACCAGCAGGTCCACCGGTTTGGAGCTGAAACTCAGGTCACGGTACAGCGCCAGTTGCGCGTCGATGTGTGCCGGGTCCCATTTCAGGTCCTGCGCGACGTTGCCTTGAATGGCTGCCACTTTCAACGGGTCACCCGCCGGCTTGGTCCAGGCATGGCCCTTGAGCGCCATGCCCAGCACCCAAGGGGCCAGCAATAGCAGGCAGCCCACCGCCAGGAACGAGGGGCGGGCGCGCAGGCGGTGCAGGTTGCACAGCAGCGCAGCGGTCAGGGCCAGGGCGAAGGATATCAGCCACACGCCACCCAGCGGTGCCAGGCCGGCCAGTGGGCCGTCCAGCTGGCTGTAGCCGGCGTAGAGCCAGGGAAAACCGGTCAGGAACCAGCCGCGGAAGGCCTCTTGCAGCAGCCACAGGGCGGCGAAGCACAGGGCGTCGGCCAGCGGTGCTTCGGTGCGCCGCAACCAGCGGGCCCACAGCCAGGTAGGCAGGGCGAAGAACCAGGCCAGGGCGGCGAAGAACGCCAGCAGCAGCACGATCGCCAGCAGCGGCGAGGCGCCACCGTAGGTGTTCATGCTGACGTAGATCCACCAGGTGCCGGCGCCGTACAGGCCGAAGCCGAACCACCAGCCACGCCACATGGCCTGGCGCGGGCTGAGCTCGCGCAGGCCAAGGTAGAGCAGGGCGATGGACAACACGGCCAATGGCCAGATGTCGAATGGCGCCAGGGCCAGGAGAGTGGAGGCGCCGGCCGCCAAGGCCAGCAGGTTACCGGGCCAGCCGGGGCGGGTGATCCAACGCATGTTTGTCCTTAACGGGTGATCGGTGTCAGGCGCAGCAAGTGTATCCGCCGGCTGTCGGCATTGAGAATACGGAACTTGTAAGGGCCGATCTCGGTGGTTTCGTTGCGCTTGGGCAGGTGACCGAACGCGCTCATCACCAGGCCGCCGACCGTGTCGAACTCGTCATCGGAGAATTCGCTGTCGAAGAACTCGTTGAAGTTTTCGATCGGGGTAAGTGCCTTGACCAGGAAGTCACCGCTGGGCAGCGGCTTGATGTAGCTGTCTTCCTCGACGTCATGCTCGTCCTCGATGTCGCCGACAATCTGCTCCAGCACGTCCTCGATGGTGACCAGGCCGGCCACCCCGCCGTATTCGTCGATGACGATGGCCATGTGGTTATGGTTGGCGCGGAACTCGCGCAGCAGCACGTTCAGGCGCTTGGACTCGGGCACGAAAGTGGCCGGGCGCAGCAGGTCCTTGATGTTGAAGCTGTCGCCGTTCTCCTTGAGGATCAGCGGCAGCAGGTCTTTGGCGAGCAGGATCCCGAGCACATCGTCGTGGCTTTCGCCGATCACCGGGTAGCGCGAGTGCGCGGCGTCGATCACCGCCGGCAGGAACTCGCGGGGCGACTGGCTGGCCTTGATGCTGATCATCTGCGAACGCGGCACCATGATGTCGCGAACCTGCAGGTCGGCCACCTGGATGGCGCCTTCGACGATGGTCAGCGCTTCGCTGTCCAGCAGTTTGTTCTGATGGGCTTCGCGCAGCAGCTCAAGGAGTTGCTGGCGGTTTTTCGGCTCATGGGCAAAAGCCTGGGTCAGTTTACCCAGCCAGGACTTCTGCCCGTTGCTCGATCGATCTTCGCTCATGGCGGTTCTCGTGATCCTTCGTGTATCAGTGTGTGAGGGTGTCGGTTTCATCGTCGGCGTACGGGTCGGGATGACCCAGTTCTGCCAGCAATTCCCGTTCCAGGCCTTCCATTTCCTCGGCTTCCTCATCCTCGATGTGGTCGTAACCGAGCAAGTGCAGGCAACCGTGGATGACCAGGTGCGCCCAGTGTGCTTCCAGCGACTTGCCCTGCTCGGCGGCTTCGCGCTCGACCACTGGCACGCAGATCACCAGGTCGCCCAGCAGCGGGATATCGAGCAGGTCGTCGGGGACGTCGGCCGGGAACGACAGCACATTGGTCGCGTAGTCCTTGTGCCGGTAGGTGTGGTTCAGCTCGCGGCCTTCGGCTTCGTCGACCAGGCGAATGGTCATTTCCGAATCGGCGCTGCGCTGGCGCAGGGCCAGTTCGCACCAACGGCGAAAGGCGGTGTCATCCGGGGCGGCGTCATCCGTGGCCCGTTGAATATCGAGTTCAAGCATCTTTGCCGGGCGCCTCGGGCTTGGCCTGGCGGGCATCGAAGCGGTCGTAGGCCTCGACAATGCGCTGTACCAGTGGGTGACGAACCACATCTTTGGGTTGGAAGTGGGTGAAACTGATCCCCGGAACGTCCTTCAGCACCTCGATGACGTGCGCCAGACCCGACTTGGTGCCGCGGGGCAGGTCAACCTGGGTGATGTCACCAGTGATCACCGCTGTGGAGCCGAAGCCGATACGGGTAAGGAACATCTTCATCTGTTCCAGCGTGGTGTTCTGGCTTTCGTCGAGGATGATGAAGCTGTTGTTCAGGGTGCGGCCACGCATGTAGGCCAGCGGGGCGATCTCGATCACCTGGCGCTCGATCAGCTTGGCCACGTGTTCGAAGCCGAGCATTTCGTACAGGGCGTCGTACAGCGGGCGCAGGTACGGGTCGATCTTCTGGGCCAGGTCGCCGGGCAGGAAGCCGAGCTTTTCGCCAGCCTCGACCGCCGGGCGCACCAGCAGGATGCGGCGCACCTGTTCCCGCTCCAGCGCGTCCACGGCGCAGGCCACGGCCAGGTACGTCTTGCCGGTACCGGCCGGGCCGATACCGAAATTGATGTCGTTGGCCAGGATTTCCTTGACGTAGCGTTGCTGGTTGACCCCGCGCGGACGAATGTTGCCCTTGCGCGTGCGCAGCGACACGCTGACCTCGTTGACGGCCGGGTTGTCGATGTTCTCGACGGTCGATTCCTGCAGGTACAGGTGCACGGTTTCCGGGGACAGGTCGCTGGCCTTGGTCTCTCGGTAGAGACGGCGCAGCAGCTGTTCGGCAGCGGAGGTGGTCTTGGGTTCGCCGATCAGCTCGAACTGATTGCCGCGGTTGCGGATCTCGATGGCCAGGCGCTGTTCGATCAGGCGCAGGTGCTCGTCGAACTGGCCGCACAAGTTGGCGAAACGATGGGCCTCGAAAGGTTCGAGGATGAAACGATGGGGTTGTATGGGTGCGTTCAAGGTCGTTTTTAGCCGCTCGACGGCAATGAAGGTGAACTCAAGAATAACCCTTGAATGGCAGTGGCGAAAGCACTGAAACGTTCAACGGTATGTACGGCCTGTTCCGGCCTCTTCGCGGGCCCGCCCGCTCCCACAGGTACCGCACCGCTTGGAAGGTGGGTGCAATACCTGTGGGAGCGGGCTTGCCCGCGAAGGGGCCGGTACAGGTATGATGCCCGCCTTTTCTTACGCATGTGTTATCCCGACGAACATGAGCAAGCGCGAACCTGCCATCTATAAAGTGATCTTCCTCAACCAGGGGCAGGTCTTCGAGATGTATGCCAAGCAGATCTACCAGAGCGACCTGTGGGGGTTTCTGGAAATCGAGGAGTTCGTGTTCGGCGAGCGTTCGCAGCTGGTGGTGGACCCGGGCGAGGAGAAGCTCAAGAGCCAGTTCGAGGGGGTGATCCGCAGTTTCGTGCCGATGCACTCGATCGTACGCATCGACGAGGTGGAGCGCCTGGGCACGGCCAAGATCAGCGAAGCCAAGGGCGGCGGCAACGTGATGCCGTTCCCCATGCCGATGCCGGAAAAGTAACCCTCAGGGGAGTGGCGAGAACGGCGTACGCCCTTCGGCGTTCTGCAGCTCCAGCAGGTACTTGCGGAAGATCTGGCCGAGCACCTGGGTGGCATGCTCCAGCTCGTCGCGGGGCATTTGCTCGGTCACTTCGTCGGCCATGTCCAGCGCATCCTCGGCGCCGTTGACCGCGGCCATTTTCAGCAGGATGTAGGCCTGCACATTGTTGGCCTTGACCCCTTCGCCACGGAAGAACATGGCGCCCAGGCGGTACTGCGCCTCGGCATGCCCTTGCAGCGAAGCCTTTTCAAACCAGTTCAGGGCTTTGCCCAGGTTTTTCGGCGTTTGCGTGTAGTAGTACTCGCCCAGTTCGAATTGCGCCTGGGCATCCCCCGTCGTTGCCGTCTGCTCACAAGCCTTGAGGGCGTTTGCCAGGTCTTCGGGCTGAACATTCAAGGTGCAGCGGCCCGTCGCCGGAATCAGCAACGAGTTACCGCCCTCTGCCAGGGCCAGCAGGGGCTGAAGAAGCAACAGGCAGCCCAAGGTCAGGGCGCGGCCGGTGCGGTTCATGGGGATCGACTTACCTCTGCAAAGCTGCGGCCAATGTCTCTGGTGGCACATTATGGGATAAGCAGCGCCAACCTTACAAAGTTTTACTCGAATTTCTGCTTGGTTGGGGAAGTCAGCTGATTGTGCATGGGTATTTGTTGCCTGTACCGGCCTCTTCGCGGGCTCGCCCGCTCCCACAGGGATCGCACCATTTTCAAGGTTGGTGCAGAACCTGTGGGAGCGGGCGAGCCCGCGAAAGGGCCGGTACGGGCTGACAATTACTTCAGGGCTGCAAAGGCCTTCTCAGCCGCATCCAGGGTGATCTGCAGCTCCTTGTCGCCATGGGCGATGGAGGTGAAGCCTGCCTCGAACGCACTTGGTGCCAGGTACACGCCACCGTCGAGCATCAGGTGGAAGAAGCGCTTGAAGCGCTCGGCATCGCTGGCCATCACGTCGTCAAAGGTGACGATGTCGTCGGCGCCGCTGAAGTACAGGCCGAACATGGCACCGGCCTGGGTGGTGACGAACGGCACGCCAGCGGCATCGGCGCGCTGTTGCAGGCCGTCAAGCATGCGGCTGGTATAGTCGGTCAACTCGGCGTGGAAGCCCGGGCGGCTGATCAGTTTCAGGGTGGTCAGGCCGGCGGCCATGGCCAGTGGGTTACCCGACAGGGTACCGGCTTGGTAGACCGGGCCGAGCGGGGCGATGCAGCCCATGATTTCACGCTTGCCGCCGAAGCAGCCGACCGGCATGCCGCCACCGACGATCTTGCCGAAGGTCGACAGGTCCGGCTTGATGCCGTAGTGGCCCTGGGCGCCGCCGAGCGAGACGCGGAAACCGGTCATCACTTCGTCGAAGATCAACACCACGCCGTGCTTGTCGCACTGCTCGCGCAGGCCTTCGAGAAAACCTGGCGCCGGCGGTACGCAGTTCATGTTGCCGGCCACCGGCTCGACGATGATGCAGGCCACGGTCTGGCCGACTTCGGCGAGGGTTTTCTCGACCGCGGCGATGTCATTGAACGGCAGGGTCAGGGTGTGCTTGGCGAAGTCCGCCGGCACGCCAGCCGAACTCGGTACGCCCTGGGTCAGCAGGCCGGAGCCGGCTTTTACCAGCAGGCTGTCGGAGTGGCCGTGGTAGCAGCCTTCGAACTTGATGATGGCGTCACGGCCGGTATAGCCACGGGCCAGGCGGATGGCGCTCATGGTGGCTTCGGTGCCCGAGCTGACCATGCGCACCATCTCCATCGACGGCACGATCGAGCAGACCAGGTCGGCCATTTCGGTTTCCATGGCGGTCGGTGCGCCATAGGACAGGCCGTGTTCCAGCTGCTTGCGCACCGAGTCCAGTACGTCCGGGTGGCCGTGGCCGAGGATCATCGGGCCCCAGGAGCCGACGTAGTCGACGTAGCGCTTGTCGTCCTCGTCAACTACGTAGGCGCCTTCGGCATGCTTGAAGAACAGCGGCGTGCCGCCAACGCTCTTGAAAGCGCGGACCGGCGAGTTGACGCCACCGGGGATGTGCTTCTGGGCTTGGGCGAACAGGGCTTCGGAACGGGACATGGGGGTTCTCTCGAATCAGGATGCGAACAAGGCGTTGAAGGCGCGGGCGCGGCGGGTGACTTCCTGCGCGCTGTCGGCACCGAACAGGCCGTGGATCACCGCCAGCAGATCGGCGCCGTGGGCGACCAGCGGGGCGGCGTTGTCGAGGGTAATGCCACCGATCACCGCGATCGGCAGTTTCACCTGGGCGCGCGCCTGCTCCAGCAGTTCGATGTTGGCAGCGGGGGCGCCGGGCTTGGTGACGGAGTTGAAGAAGCGGCCGAAGGCCACGTAGCTGGCGCCTTCGCTGGCGGCCTGGGTGGCCAGCTCGAGGCTGGCGTGGCAGGTCGAGCCGATGATCGCCTGGCGGCCGAGCAGGGCGCGGGCCGGGGTCAGCGGGCCGTCGGTCTGGCCCAGGTGCACGCCGACGCCCAGGCGCGCGGCCAGTTCGGCATCGTCGTTGATGAGCAACTGTGTGCCGTAGCGCTCGCAGAGCTTCATCAGCCCTTCGGCCTCACGCAGGCGGCGCGCCGCGTCGTCACTTTTGTCGCGGTACTGCAGCAGGCACACGCCGCCTTCCAGTGCCGCCTCGACATGGGACAGGAAACGGCCAGCGAGCAGCTGGCTGTCGGTGATGGCGTACAGACCGCGTAGCTTCATGGCAAGGCCTCGTGTCAGGAGCAGAAATCCAGCGGCAGGCGGCGCGGCACAAACTGGCCCTTGCCCAGCTGTTCGGCGTCACGCAGGGTGCGCCAGGTGTAGTCCAGGGCGCTGCGTACGGCGCTGTCCAGTTGCTCGCCGAGGGCCAGGCGGCCGGCCAGGGCGCTGGCCAGGGTGCAGCCCGAGCCATGATAGCTGCCCGGCAGGCGCTGGCAGGTCCAGGTGTGGCGCTGGCCGTCGCGGCTGTACAGGCGGTTGTGAATTTCGTCTTCGTCGCCGTGACCGCCGGTAATCAGCAGGTGTCTACAGAACGGCAACAGTTTCTCGGCACACTCGTCGGCGCTGCCGTCGGGCAGTTCGGCCAGGATACGGGCTTCGGGCAGGTTCGGTGTGGCTACGGTCGCCAGCGGCAGCAGTCGTTCGCGCAGGGCGTAGCCCACTTCGTCCTTGCCCAGGCGGCCACCACCACCGGCACGCAGCACCGGGTCGCAGACCAGCGGCAGGTGCGGGTGGGCGGCCAGCAGTTCGGCGACGGTGTCGACCATCTCGATCGAGCCGAGCATGCCCAGCTTGACGGCGGCCACCGTGGAGTCGGCCAGCACGGCATTGGCCTGGGCCAGTACCCACTCGCGGTCGAGCACGCGGAAGTCGGAAACGTTGACGGTATCCTGCACGGTCAGGGCGGTCACCGCAGGTGCGGCGTGACAGCCTTGGGCGAGCAGGGCTTCGATGTCTGCCTGCAGGCCGGCGCCGCCACTGGGGTCGTGGCCGGAGAGACAGAGGACAACGGGGCGGGAGCTGTAGGTATTCATGGTCGGCGAGCTTACCACCAATCCTGTTTGGACGGATCGTCCGACAAACGAGTTTTGCTGATCGTTCGGTCAGAATCACTTGCAATTGTCATCTGAAAGTATTGATTTAGAGCCTTTTCTTTGTGGTTTGATATGGTCGATTACCAGGTTGCAACGCTATGCTAGAGTGCTCGGATAACTCTACAAACGGGTTCTGCCGGATCGTGTCGTCTCAAACGGATAGGAGGCAACCGCGGCTCGACTGGACAGGCCATGCTGGGGCTGTATGCGCTATTTGCTGATTGTGCTTCTGGGCTTGCTGCCCGTGCTGGCCGGGGCAGTCGATTTCGACGACGCTACCCGGCATCTTCCGCTGGGCAAGGCCATGCAGGTTTATGAAGACCATGATGGCAGTGCCAGCATCGCCCAAGTCAGTGCTCCTGGTTTCGCCAGGCATTTTCGCCGCCACCACGAAGACGTGCTGAACGCCGGCTATTCCACCTCGGTGTTCTGGCTCAAGCTCGAACTGCGCCCTGTCGCCGCGCCCGGCGCTGCCCCCCGGCAATGGCTGCTGGAGCTGGCCTATCCGCCGCTGGATCACCTCGAGCTGTACCTGCCCGACCGCAGTGGCAGCTACCGCCTGGCCCAGCGCACCGGCGACGCCTTGCCCTACGACAGCCGGCAGATCCGGCAGAACAACTACTTGTTCGCGCTGCAGCTGCCGCCTGGCCAGGTAACCACCGCCTACCTTCGCCTGCACAGCCAGGGCTCGGTGCAGGCGCCGCTGGCGCTGTGGTCCGCCGAGGCCTACATGGAGCAGCAGCCCACACGCCTGTATGTGCTGGGGATGATCTATGGCGTGCTGCTGGTGATGCTGGTGTACAACCTGTTCATCTACCTCAGCGTGCGCGACGTCAGCTACCTCTATTACATCCTCTATATCGCCTCGTTCGGTTTTTACCAAGTGTCGGTGAATGGTGCCGGGGTGGCTTACTTCTGGCCGGACAGCCCGTGGTGGGCGAATGCTTCGACGCCGCTGTTCATCGGTGCAGCCGGCCTGTTCGGCTGCCAGTTCGCCCGGCATTTCCTGCAACTGGGCAGCATCAACCGTGGTTTTGACCGGCTGCTGCAGCTGCTGATGCTGGGTGGCGCGCTGGTCATGGTGTTGGCGGTGAGCATGCCCTACGGCGTCGCCCTGCGCATGGCCACGGTGCTGGCATTGTTGTTTACCGTGAGCATCTTCGCTGCCGGGCTGTACGCCTGGTGGCGTGGCTTGCGCGTGGCACGCTGGTTCATCATCGCCTGGACGGCGTTTCTGCTCGGTGGCCTGGTCAACACTTTGATGGTGCTGGGTTATCTGCCGAATGTGTTCATCACAATGTATGCCAGCCAGTTGGGGTCGGCGCTTGAGGTGGCGTTGCTATCGCTGGCGCTGGCCGACCGTATCAACAGCCTGCGCGAGCAGCAGGCGCAGACCTTGCGTGATACCGGGCGCACGCTGGAGCAACTGAACCTGCAACTGGCCAGGAGCAACCGGCTGAAAGATGAATTCCTGGCCTGCGTGACCCATGAGCTGCGCACGCCGATGAATGGCGTGATCGGCTCGCTGGAGCTGATGCATACCCTGCCGATGGAGGCCGAAATGGCCCAGTACCACCGCACGGCGGTGGGCTCGGCCCAGGGCATGATGGACATGGTCGATGCCATCCTGACCCTGTCCGAACTGCAGGCCGGCCGCCTGCGCGCGCAGCCGGTGCCGTTCAGCCTGCGTGACCTGCTGCAGGGCGTGCGTGCCGGTTATGCCGGGCAGGCTTTGGGCAAGGGCTTGTATCTGAGCCTGGACATCCCGCCCGATGTGCCGGACGGGTTGCTGGGAGATGCTCAGAAGCTGGCCCGCTGCCTGGGGTGCCTGGTGGACAACGGTTTGAAGTTCACCCACCAGGGCGGGGTGATGGTTCAGGTGCGTGGCCGCCGGGCGGGGCGGGATGACCTGGCGTTGACTTTCATTGTCAGCGACAGCGGAATCGGCTTCGATGACCTCGACCAGGCGACCCTGTACCAGCGCTTCTTCCAGGTCGATGGCTCGATGACCCGGCGTTATGGCGGGCTGGGGATTGGTTTGTCGATCTGCCGGCAGATGGGGGAATTGCTGGGGGCGAAGTTGTCGCATGAATCGACGCGGGGGTTGGGGAGCCGGTTCGAGTTGAGTTTGAACATGGCTATTGCGCAGGTGCAGATGGCATCGAATGTTCTGCAGACGCGACGGTCGCTTTAGAGATTTTCGCAGGCTTTGTCGGGGCTGCTTTGCAGCCCTTCGCGGGCACGCCCGCTCCCACAGGTGTGGCGCCAGTCCAGGCGATGCGCGATCCCTGTGGGAGCGGGCGTGCCCGCGAAGGGCCGCAATGCGGCCCCAGGACATACCCTGACCGCACCTGCACTCCTACAATAACGCCAGACTCTTCCTACGCTTCAGCACTGGCAACTCCACCCCCTGCGAAATACCCTACAACCTCTGTCGACACGCGTCTGATTGTTCCTGCAAATCCCGCGCTCTAGGCTTTTCCAGTCGCTGGCGGTTCAGCGATCGGGTGTGGAAACCTGGCAAGACATAATGGTGCGAGTCGTTACGACAGCTGTACGCGGGAGGCCTTTAGGCCTACCGGGTTCGCACCATGCCTGGTTTTCCACCCCGTGTGCAGCTGTCACCCCTATGTGTGGAAACGAACGGGTGGCACATATCTCCATGGTGCCGAACTCATGAACGACGAAACCAAAACCACCCCTGGCGTTACCTACTTCTACCAAGGCGAAAGCCAAACCCATCCATTGTTCCGCATCGCCGAGGGCATCCCCTGCCGCAGCGCCCGTGAGCAGGCCTCGGAACTGATGGGCTATGCGCGGGACTTGTCGCTTACCGGTTTGATGGATGGCGACCAGCAGATGATGTGGGCTTCGCACTACTTCGCAGCAATGGCCAAGGCGCTGCTGGATGATGCCGAGCTGGGTTTGATGCGCTGATTTTTATTTGGCTGCACCGGCCCTTTCGCGGGTGAACCCGCTCCCACAAGAGTTGTGCATAGACTGAAAGATGCGCTATCTCCGTGGAAGCGGGTCCTTCGCGATGAATCCTTTGGCGTGGTTGAGTGTTAGTTGTAAAAAAAGTACGTTATTCCAAGCCAGATTGCACCAAAGTAAGTCAGGCAGTTGCAAGTCAGTAGTTGCCTTCTTAAGTGTCTGGGGAAGTCGTCTATGTCTTTTGGATTTAGTTTGTTGTGGCGAATGTGCAGGTTTTTTATTGGCCAGAACAATACAGCTGATACGACTCCGGCTAATTGTAATCTGGAGCGAAGGCTCCGCTTTCCCCATATTGCAATATTCAATGTTAACCAATAGCTGCTTGGCAGTGCAGAAATCATGGTCTCCAGTGTTTTAGGTTGAGCTAAGCGGATGTAGAGTGCCAGCCCGCTCATGCTCATGAGGCACGGTGCCATTAACATTAGTAGTTTTATGGTTTTCGGTGTGAATTCCATGATGTATCTATCTACTCCGTATATTCATAAATGGCTTCGCCAAACCACTCGCCTCCAGCCATCCCGGCCATGCTTCCGGCAGTAGTACCTGCGCCTACAATAATGATGGTGCATGCAGCTGCGCTAAGTGGTCCAAAACTTAAGCACGCGGCAGCAGCAACAACGCCTGACGCTTTGCCCGCAAGCGTCCCTGCCATTAACCCCCCGGCAAAACTCCCTGATTCTTTAAATGTTACCTTTTTACAGGCTTCAGTTCTTCCTTCTTGGCATGCCTGCTGAATATTTATTAGGCCGCTTCCTGCGCCTAGCCCTACTCCTACATAACCTCCTTTTTTAAGGTAGTTCGATAGACGTGCTATTTTATCCAGATGCGTTGAATATCCCGGTATCGCTCCAGGCGCCCCGGCTTTGCTCCAGTGGTGAACAAGACTACGGCTCGATATCCCCAGATCCCTGCGCAAGCTGTCATAACTACCCAAATTCATGTGCTTATTAAGCAGACCCATGCTCAGATGTGCATCCAATTGTCTGAAAAGCTTTGCACGCTCAGCAAAAAAATCGGGACTCTGCAGGTGTCCATACTTCGAGAACTGGCGCTGGTGCAATGCTTCAATCTTGCGCAACGTCGCGCTCAGATCATCCAACGCCCGAGCCATCATGGCTTCGCTCACGCCCATCGCCAGGCTGGCATCGTTGAGCAACCCGGCTATTTCGGGCAAGTGGCGCATCATGAATTCGGCTTCCTCCGGCGTCAGTTCTGCCAACGCTTCCCGCGCCTGTTTCGCCGCACTCATTGCAGTCAGTTCTTCACGCGTGCACATCGGCCGCCGCAAACCGTCACCAATGACAAAGATCTCACCTGCCTTGAACCCACTCTGATATGTCGGGTTCAGTCGCTCCAGAATCGAACTCGGCAAATTGGCCTGCGGCGCGCCGAGCTCTGCCAAAACTTCCTGGTACGTCATGCAACGTGGAATGATGTAGAAACCAGGTTCCATGCCTTGCGCAGCGGCTGAGGGCTGGAATGCCCCAGGTTGATAGCTGCTTCTTACCTGATTACTCGCTTGAGCCTGTGGCGGTGCCTCATGAACGGCCTCAGGTACAGGCGCCCTGCGCGGCGCCGGAGCTGAATGCCCCCCCGCAATCAGGCGATTGCTGCCCAATGGGCACCCGCATTGCACCAGCGCTCCATCCAAAGCTGTAGGTATGCCGTCCTGCTGCCAGCGGGACTCGCCTTCGATGAGGGTGCCCTCTTGGCCACAGCGCGGGCAGGGGGTGGTCTTGTCGCCCTTTAGCAGCCAGTCTTTACCGTGTACACGGCCCCTGGCCTGGCCGGCAATGCAGATGGCGCCAGTGGTGGTTTCGTCCCCGTCCAGGCCCTGGCCTCGGCCGAAGATGTTCATGCGCATGCTCATGGCTCGCCTCTTTTAAAAGTGGAAGCCAGGAACCTAGCAGCCTGTAGGCTGGTATTTTCAGGCTGGGGAGGGTTTGGGAAGGGTCCTACAATGGATAGGGATTTCGACTACAGTGCTTTCTGATGATGGTGCGGGAATCGGGTCAGGGCTGACATGCGCCCCCCCACCACATGTTTAGTCATTAATGTCACTTTGACTGACTCGTACAGAGTGCTTCACTGGGTCTCTCAAGCTACCCGGATCCAGGAGCCCCCGATGAACCTGCACCAGTACGCTGAAACCCACGAAGTCACCAACCAGCCACCGCCCCTCGACGGTGCCAACCTGTACCGCCTCGACCTGCCGTTACAGGAATGGTCGCGGCGTTTCGGTGCGGGTTGGGCCGAATCGCGGATCGATGCCTACGGGGCCCTGGCCGGCGGCCCGCTGATGCAGGCGGGCTTCCTGGCCAACGCGCACAAGCCGGAGTTCAGCAGCCACGACCGCTACGGCCATCGCATCGACCTGGTCGAATTCCACCCTGCCTACCACGAACTGATGCGCACCGCCGTCGAGCACGGCCTACCTTCGCTGCCTTGGGCCGAACCCCGCCCCGGCGCCCATGTGGCACGGGCTGCGATGACCTACCTGCACAGCCAGGCCGAGGCCGGTACCGGCTGCCCGCTGACCATGACCTTCGCCGCAGTCCCGGCTCTGCGGCTGCAACCCGAACTGGCCGAATACTGGTTACCGAAAATCCTCGCCTGCGAATACGACCCGCGTAACGTCGGCGACCGCCACAAGGCCGGCGTCACCCTGGGCATGGCCATGACCGAGAAACAGGGCGGCACCGATGTACGCGCCAATACCACCCGGGCTTATCCGGTCGGCGCAGCGGGCCCGGGCCAGGCCTACGAGCTGGTCGGCCACAAGTGGTTCTGCTCGGCCCCCATGTGCGATGCCTTCCTTACCCTGGCCCAGACCGAGAAAGGCCTGAGCTGCTTCCTGCTGCCGCGCCACCGCCCGGACGACAGCCGCAACCAGTTCTATATCCAGCGCCTGAAGAACAAGCTGGGCAACAGTTCCAACGCCTCCAGCGAGGTGGAATTCCGCGGCGCCCTGGCGTGGATGGTCGGGGAAGAAGGGCGGGGCGTGCCGACCATCATCGAAATGGTGGCCATGACCCGCTTCGACTGCATGGTCGGCTCCAGCGCCCTGATGCGCCAGGCGCTGACCCAGGCGACACACCACTGCGCGCACCGCAAGGTCGGTGGGCGGCTGCTGAACGAACAGCCGTTGATGCAGAACGTACTGGCCGACCTGGCACTGGAAAGCGAGGCAGCGCTGGCCCTGAGCCTGCGCATGGGGCAGGCGCTGGAACAGCTGGAAGACCCGCAACAGGCGCATTTCGCCCGGCTGATCACTGCGGTGGGCAAGTACTGGATCTGCAAGCGTGCGCCGGCCATGATCAACGAGGCCGCCGAGTGCCTGGGCGGGGCGGGTTACGTGGAAGACAGCATTCTGCCACGGCTTTATCGCGAAGCGCCGGTGAACTCGACCTGGGAAGGTTCGGGCAATGTGCAGTGCCTGGATGTGCTGCGCTCCCTGTCCAAGGAGCCGGGGGTGCTCGATGCGCTGTTCGCCGAGCTGGGCGATGGCCACGGCGACCCGCGCCTGGCGGCGCACATCGGTAATCTCAAAGGCGCGTTCGCCGACACCGGCGACATGCAGTACCGCGCGCGGCAGCTGACCGAGGATATTGCCTTGGCGCTGCAGGCCAAACTATTGCTGGAGGCGGGCAATGCGGTGGTCAGTGATGCGTTTATCGACAGCCGCTTGACGGGCGGCGGGCGTGTGTATGGGGCGTTGCCGCGGGGTGTGGATGTGGAGGCATTGGTTGCCAGGGCGACGCCAGCCTGGGCGGACTGAGCTGGCTTCTTCGCGGGCACGCCCGCTCCCACAGGTACTGCGTCGTACTTTAGGGCAGTGAAGATCCTGTGGGAGCGGGCGTGCCCGCGAATGAATCCAAGACCGATCAATGGGGATGTATTTAGCCAAGAAGGCAGGCAAGATGGTTCACATGCATGTCCAGACAGGAAGCACAGTGTGAGCCAAGCTTTTGTAGTCGTTGATACCCCCGAACAGGCCGTCGACCGTCTGGCGGCCCTGCATGAACAGGCCACCGGGGCCCTTAGCCAGGCCCTCAAGCGTTACCTGAAGGACCGTACCGAGCCGGGCGTCGAAGAGCGCGACCTGTTCCGCTACCCGGCGTTGCGCCTGACCTACTATAGCCACGGTGAAGTCGCCGCCACCACGCGGGCCTACGCCAAGGTCCAGGTGGCCGGTACCTACAGCGTCACCATCACCCAGCCGGCTGCTTTTCGTGGCTACCTGCTGGAGCAACTGCGCCCGCTGATGCATGACTACACCGTCACGGTAGAGGTTGGCGTCAGCGAACAGAACATCCCTTACCCCTACGTGGTTGACCAGGGTGACGAACTGGCCGGCAGCGGCATCACCGCCGCGCAACTGGCTCGGGTATTCCCAAGCACCGACCTGTCGGCTGCCACCGACAACATTGCCGACGGCCTGTACGACTGGGGTGGCGCCGAAACCTTGCCGCTGGCGCTGTTCGATGCCGCGCGGGTCGACTTCTCGCTGCGCCGCCTGGTGCACTACACCGGTAGCGACTGGCGCCATGTGCAGCCGTGGATCCTGCTGACCAACTACCACCGCTATGTCGACCAGTTCATCAGCCACGGCCTCGACCAGTTGCGGGACGACCCGCGCTTTGTGCGCATGGTGCTGCCTGGCAACGTGGTGATCGAAAAGGGTATGGACCACGGTGAAACCCAGGCCCTGGTGGCCAGCGTGGTCTGGCACCGCTACCAGATGCCGGCGTACCACCTGATCGCCGCCGACGGCGATGGCGTCACGCTGGTCAACATCGGCGTCGGCCCGTCCAATGCCAAGAACATCACCGACCACCTGGCCGTGCTGCGCCCTCACTGCTGGCTGATGATCGGCCACTGCGGTGGCCTGCGCCAGTCGCAGACCATTGGCGACTATGTGCTGGCACACGCTTACATGCGGCGTGACGGTATTCTCGACCGGGTGGTGCCGCCGAACATCCCGATTCCGGCCCTGGCCGAAGTGCAGCTGGCCTTGCAGGAAGCCGCCGCGCAGGTCACCGGCGAGCGTGGCGAGCAGCTGAAGAAGCGCTTGCGCACCGGTACCGTGCTGACCTACGACGACCGCAACTGGGAGCTGCGCTGGGCCCAGGAGCGGCCGCTGATCAACCTGTCGCGTGCCGTGGCGGTGGACATGGAAAGCGGAACCATTGCCGCCCAGGGTTACCGCTTGCGCGTGCCATACGGCACGTTGCTGTGTGTGTCCGACAAGCCGCTGCACAGCGAGATCAAGCTGCCGGGTTCGGCTAACGCCTTCTATAACCGGGCGGTCAGCCAGCATCTGAAGATCGGCATTGCCGCCCTCGACCTGCTGCGCACCGAGCTCAACTCGCTGCACTCGCGTAAACTGCGCAGTTTCGATGAGCCGCCGTTCCGCTGAGGATCCATGTCACTGCCACCCCGTTCCAAGCCGCGCCGCCCCCAGGCGCGGCCTGCCACCGGCCCGCGCCGCCAGCCCAAGGCGCCACCGGCCGAGCCGCGTCTGATCCTGTTCAACAAACCATTCGACGTGTTGACCCAGTTCAGCGACGGCGACGGGCGCGCGACGCTCAAGGACTACATCGACATCCCGGGCGTTTACCCGGCCGGGCGGCTGGACCGCGACAGTGAAGGCCTGTTGCTGCTGACCAACGATGGCGGCTTGCAGGCGCGCATTGCCGACCCGAAGCACAAGCTGGCCAAGACTTACTGGGTTCAGGTGGAGGGGGAGCCGAGCGAGGAGCAGTTGCAGCGCTTGCGCGACGGCGTGGAACTGAACGACGGGCCGACCTTGCCGGCCGAGGCGCGGCGCCTGGACGAGCCCGAACTGTGGCCGCGCAACCCGCCGGTACGTTTTCGCAAGAGCGTGCCGACCAGTTGGCTGGAGCTGGTGATTCGCGAAGGGCGTAACCGCCAGGTGCGGCGGATGACGGCGGCGGTGGGGTTGCCGACCTTGCGCCTGGTGCGGGTGCGGATTGGTGACTGGGCGCTGGATGGGTTGGAGCAGGGCTGCTGGCGCGAAGTGGCCGCCAAGCTTTAGTTCAGTTCAAGGGCCTGTTCGCGGGCACGCCCGCTCCCACAGGTAGGGTGCAGCCCTCAAGTGCAGCGCCGGCCCTGTGGGAGCGGGCGTGCCCGCGAATGGCCTGGAATTTTCTACACCCCTTCGAGAAACCCCACCACCACGCTCTTGATGATGAACGCCAGCACCCCCAGCCCCAGCACGAAGAACAGGATCAGCGTGCCGAACTTGCCCGCCTTTGACTTTTTCGCCAGGTCCCAGACGATGAAGCCCATGAAACCGATCAACACGGTGACCAGGATGATCATCATCCACTCTTCGAATACGGCGGGATCCATCGGTGTTCTCCTGGCGGGTTGAGCGGCTGATTATACGCCTGCTGGCGCAGGCAATTAACGCAGGTGGGTCAATGGCAGCTCGGTGCTGGCCAGCACCTGGTTCAGCACGAAGCTCGAACGCACGCTGGTGACGCCTTCAATACGGGTCAGGCTGCCTAGCAGCAGTTTCTGGTAGTGGTCCATGTCGGGCACCACTACTTTCAGCTGGTAGTCGGCATCCATGCCGGTGACCAGGCTGCATTCGAGCACCTGGGGCAGGTTGCGGATGGCCGCCTCGAAGGTTTCGAAACGCTCCGGGGTGTGGCGGTCCATGCCGATCAGCACGTAGGCCGTCAGGCTCAGGCCGAGCTTCTTGCGGTCGAGCAGGGCCACCTGGCGCGAGATATAGCCATCGTCCTCCAGTTGCTTGACCCGACGCGAGCATGGCGAAGGCGACAGGCCGATGCGTTCGGCCAGTTCCTGGTTGGAAATGCGCGCATCGCGCTGCAATTCGGCGAGGATGCTCAGGTCGTAGCGGTCAAGTTTGCTCATGGTGGATGCCTTTTCTGTTCCGATTGCGGTGAATTATCAATCCAGGGTGAAAAATTGCGCAAGTGCTATTTGTCTGAGCAATCTTCGCAATCCTCTGCTGCAACTGCTTCGGTATCTTTATCCACAGAATCACTGCCCGGACATCAGTCCACGGCGACGCGCCCTAGGCGGGCGGTCGCGGCCAGCCATCCAACAGGATCTGCAGGCCCCCGGGCTACACACTTTCCAGAAGACGGTGTGAGGTGAGCCGGCGCCACAAGTGCCGAGCACGGACGACAATTCCTGAAGGGAGGCCCTGCGGCCTCCCTTTTTTCATGTCCGGATTTTTAATTGGCCTGCGCGACGGGCGCGGTAGACTGGCGCTGGTTGCCGTATTTTCTACCGAGAGGAACAACATGAAGTCGCGCATCTGGCAGTTGGCAGGTGTTGGTGTGCTGGGGTTGAGCATCAGCCTCGGGACCATGGCCGAAGGGCAGGGTGAGGGGGCGCCGGGGCGCTCGCTCAACTCGCGTGACGAAGTACAGCAGACCCAGCCGCCACGCCAGGGTTACTACCAGGACATTCCCCGCCGTCATGGTGAGAATCGCCACTGGGAAGCCGGTGGCCAGGGGCAACGGCCTGGCGGTGACTGGCAAGGGCGTCCGGATGGTCATGGCGATGGCTGGGGGCCTGGGCCGCAGTATCGCCCGGGGCACACCATCGATCATTTCCCGGACCGCTACTGGAAAGTGCCCTACCGTGGCGACGACTACTTCTACTCCGGTGGTTACTGGTATCGCCCCCATGGTGGCCGTTATGTCGTGGTGACCCCGCCCCATGGCGTGCGGGTCGACTACTTGCCGCCCTATGCGCGGGAAGTCTGGCTGGGCGGGGCGCTGTTTTTCCTGGTGGCCGATACCTATTACCAGTACCTGGCCGACAGCCGCGAGTACGTGGTGGTCAACCCACCAGTGGCCGTGCCGGCACCCGTAGGCGGTGGGTATGACGTGGTGGCCTACCCGATGTATGGGCAAGGGCAGGAGCAGCAGGACCAGGATCGTTACCAGTGCCATCGCTGGGCGGTGGGCCAGTCAGGGTTCGACCCGGCAACGGCGACGTACGCGCCGCCGGCCAATGTGGCGGACAACTACCGACGGGCGCTGGGTGCCTGTTTCAGCGGCCGGGGTTACAGCATCAACTGAGCCAGATGTGCTGCCTGTTCTGGCCCTATCGCCGGCAAGCCAGCTCCCACAGGTATTGCGCATGCCTTCAGGCCGGTGCGGTTCCTGTGGGAGCTGGCTTGCCGGCGATAGCGCCCTTGCAGGTTCACACCGGATCCGCATGCACCATCACATCCGCCTGTGGATAACGCTGGCGGATCACCCTCGAGGCCTCCACGCACAAGGCGTGCGCTTCATGCAGCGGCAATTGCCCCGGCATATCCAGATGCAGCTGGACGAACCACTGGTTACCCGAGACCCGGGTACGAAGGTCGTGCACGCCTTCAACCCCGGGGATGGCCAGCACCAGCGCAGCCATGTCTTCGCCGACCTCGCCGGGCAGTTCCTGGTCCATCAGGATGGCCGTACTCTCCCGGGCGATCTGCAGCGCGCTCCAGAGGATGTAGACGGCGATACCCAGGCCGAACAGCGCATCCAGCTGCGGCCAGCCAAAGCGTGCCAGCAGCAGGGCCAGCAGGATGCTGCCGTTGAGCAGCAGGTCCGAGCGGTAGTGCAGGGAGTCGGCCCGCACCGCCGTGGAGCCGGTCAGGCGGATGACCTTGCGTTGCAGTGCCAGCAGGGCAAGTGTCAGCACCAGCGACAGCAGCATTACCGCGATACCGACGGCAGTATCGCCGAGCGGTTGCGGGGTATGCAGGCGTTCCACTGCCTGTACACCAATCAGCACTGCACTGACCCCGATGAACAGCGCCTGCGCCATGCCGGCCAGGGCTTCGGCCTTGCCATGACCGAAACGGTGGTCGTCGTCGGCCGGGCGCAAGGCATAGTGCACGGCGAGCAGGTTGAGGAACGAGGCAACGGCATCCAGTGCCGAATCGGTCAGCCCTGCCAGCAGGCTCACCGAGCCGCTCAGCCACCAGGCCAGCGCCTTGCTCAGGACCAGGATGCTGGCCACCGCCAGTGATGCGCGGGTGGCCAGGCGTAGCAGGCGCTGGTGTTCAGCCGGGGTGGTCGTCATCCGTGGTCAGAATCCTTGTGGTTCAGGCTGCCGGCACCAGGCCCAGGCTGGCCAACTGCTCGATGCTGCCGCGCTGCTGGATCAGCCGCGGGTCGTTCAGCGGCAGACGTTGGCCCAGCTCGCTCTCCAGAATGGCCTGCAACTTGGTGTTGTCGACCTTGCCATCTGGGCTGACGGCTTCGCGCAGTTTTACCGGGTCGACCTGAGCGGACCGCCCGCCTGAGTAATAGATGGCGCCGGTGGCGAAGTCGATACCGAAGGCGATCAGCCCCGGGATCACGTAGAACAGGATGCCGATGGCATCCATTGCGGCAACCACAGGGTCGATCTTGCCGCCAATCTGGCCGCGACGCTCCGGGTAGAGAATGGTGCCGCAGGCGGTCAGTTGGGTCAGCAAGGTGACGATGAGGGCGCCACCGATGACGCGGGTTGGGATGCGCATGTAAATCTCCGAAAGGTATTCAGCAGGGCAAGCGAAGCGCCTGCACCTGAAGCTAAGACCATGATAGAGCAGGCTGGGTTCGCCGTTATACTCGCGGGACTGTTCGAGGACCACCATGATTTCATTACCGATCGATGCTGTCTTGCCTGCCTTGCGCCAGGCGCTGGAAAACCGTGACGAAGCGGTGCTCGAAGCCCCTCCCGGTGCCGGCAAGACCACGCGCGTACCGCTGGCGCTGCTCAACGAGCCATGGCTGGCCGGGCAGCGCATTCTCATGCTCGAGCCCCGGCGCCTTGCGGCGCGGGCGGCGGCGGAACGGCTGGCCAGCGAGCTGGGCGAGCAGGTTGGCGAAACGGTGGGCTACCGCATTCGCCTGGACAGCAAGGTCGGGCCGAAAACCCGTATCGAGGTGGTGACAGAGGGTATCCTCACCCGCCGCCTGCAGGCCGACCCGGCGCTGGAGGGGGTGGGCTTGCTGATCTTCGACGAATTCCATGAGCGCAGCCTCGACGCCGATCTGGCCCTGGCCTTGAGCCTGAATGGCCGCGAATTGCTGCGTGATGACCCGCCACTGAAGATTCTGCTGATGTCCGCGACCCTGGAGGGCGAGCGCCTGTCGCGGTTGCTGGATGATGCTCCGGTAGTCAGCAGCGAAGGCCGCATGCACCCCGTCGACATCCGCTGGGGGCGCCCTTTCCAGCCGGGTGAGTTCATCGAGCCACGGGTGGTGGACAGCGTGTTGCAGGCGCTGGCCGACCAGGCCGGCAGTGTGCTGGTGTTCCTGCCGGGCCAGGCCGAGATCCGCCGGGTGCACCACAGCCTGCAGGAAGCGTTGGGTGAGCGGCCCGAAATCCTGCTGTGTCCGCTGCATGGCGAACTCGACCTCAATGCACAGCGTGCAGCCATCGACCCGGCGCCCAAGGGCCTGCGCAAGGTGGTGCTGGCCACCAACATCGCCGAGACCAGCCTGACCATCGACGGCGTGCGGGTGGTGATCGACGCCGGCCTGGCCCGGGTACCGCGCTTCGACCCCGGCAGCGGCATGACCCGCCTGGATACCCAGCGCATTTCCCGCGCCAGTGCTACCCAGCGCGCCGGCCGTGCCGGCCGCCTGGAGCCCGGCGTGTGCTACCGCTTATGGTCCGAAGCCCAGCATGACCAGCTGGCCGCCCACGGCAGCGCCGAAATCCTGCAGGCCGACCTGGCCGGCCTGGCCCTGCAACTGGCACGCTGGGGCGTTGCGCCCGAGCAGTTGCGCTGGCTTGACCAGCCGCCCACTGCCGCTTTCGCCCAGGCCCAGGACCTGTTGGCGCGGCTCGGTGCCTTCAAGCCTGGCAGCCGTGACAACCTTAGCGAACACGGCCAGGCCATGGCCGAACTGCCGGCCCATCCACGTATCGCGCATCTGCTGCTGCGCGGGCAGGACCTGGGCCTGGCACAGATGGCCTGCGATGTGGCGGCACTGCTGGGCGAGAGGGATATCCAGCGCGGCGGCGGTGCCGACCTGCATAGCCGGCTGGCGCTGGTCAGCGGCGAGAGCAAGGCTACGCGGGGCGGCCAGGGTGGTGTGCAACGTGCCCGGCAACTGTCTCGCCAGTACCGCGGCCTGCTGCGTGGCAAGGCCGGTGCACCGGTTGCCGACCCGGATCACCCACGCTGGCTGGGTGCACTGCTGGCGCTGGCCTACCCCGACCGCGTCGCCCAGCAGCGCCGCGAGGGTGGTGCGGAATATCGGCTGGCCAACGGCCGTGCGGCGCTGTTTGCCGAAGCCGATGCGCTGATGAAGTGCCCGTGGCTGGTGATTGCCGACCTGGGTAGTCGCCAGGGCCAGCGCGAAGAGCGCATCTATCTGGCCGCCGAGTTCGATCCGGCGCTGCTCGAGGGCGTGCTGGCTGAACAGGTCGAGCGGGTCGATATCCTCGATTGGGACGAGCGCGAGCAGGTGTTGCGCGCCGAACGCCAGGTCAAGGTCGGCGAGCTGGTGCTCAGCCGCGAACCGCTGCCCGGCCTGGATGACGAAGCGCGGGCTCACGCGCTGCTTGGCCTGGTCCGGCGCAAAGGCCTGAACCTTCTGACCTGGACCCCCGAGCTGCGGCAATGGCAGGCGCGCGTGGCCTTGCTGCGGCAGCTGGACCTGGCCAAGGACGGCCACAGCGAATGGCCCGACCTGGCTGACGAGGCCTTGCTCGCCAGCCTGGAAGACTGGTTGCAGCCCTACCTGGGCAAGGTGTCGCGCCTCAGCCATTTCGCTGCGCTGGACCTGCCGTCGATGCTGCGCAACCTGTTGCCCTGGCCGCTGCCGCAGCGCCTGGAAGAACAGGCCCCCGCGCATCTGGCGGTACCGTCCGGCTCGAACATCCGCCTGGACTACAGCGAAAACCCGCCGATTCTCGCTGTGCGTTTGCAAGAGCTGTTCGGCCTGGCCGATACCCCACGCATCGCCAACGGCCGCCAGCAGGTCAAGCTGCACCTGCTGTCCCCGGCACGCCGCCCGGTGCAGGTGACACAGGACCTGGCCAACTTCTGGCGTACGACCTATGCCGAGGTGAAGAAGGACCTGAAAGGGCGCTACCCGAAGCATTACTGGCCGGACGACCCGCTGGTGGCGGAGGCCACGGCGCGGGCCAAGCCCAGGGGGACCTGAAGGGGCGGCTGCGCTCAAGGCGCCGGCACTTGCTGCAAGGTACGGGTCACGTGCTGCTCAGGGGCCACCGCGTTGCCGTGGGGCGGGGTAAGTGCATGGTGCCGGGGAAGGCCGAAACCCTCTCGGCCAATTATCAGGGTTTCGCCGTGCCACTGCTCAGCCAGTTCGAAAAGTGGCATGCGCAAGTGACCTCGGGCTGGGTCCGCAAGGAAGGCGTGCCCCCCGGAAATTCCCTTGAGTACCACGAAGTGGTGAAGCTTCAGGTTGTTTGGCCGCAGCAGGATGATGACCGGCCCTTCCAACCGCGTAGCGGCCTCAATGGGCAGCATGATGCCGGCTGCGTGGTAGCCAAGGCGTTCCGCCGACTGTTTCAGGTCGAGCATGGAAAAACCTTCATGCATGCGTTCGGCTTCTTCCTCCTTGCTCAGGCGATACACGATATCCGCCAGAATCTGCGCCTCGTCCAGCGCCTCGCCAAAGTACCTGCCCAGCAGTATGGCAAGGGCTGCCGCACCACAGGAGTAGTCCAGCGTTTGCCGGTGGATGCCATTCATCTTCAGGGCTTTCAGGGAGGTCAGTTGACGTGGCTGGAACACCTCCGTCGCCAGCGCGGGGCAGGCCATGAGCAAGGGGATGGCCAGGTAGGCAATCCGCAAATGCCAGGCGCTCACAGAAAACGCCGTTTCAGATTCACCGAGAGGGCGGCGGGGCCTGCGTCGTCGTTCAAGCTGTAGCTGAGCCTGGGGCTGACCACCCAATTGGCGTCGAGGTTGTAGGAGGCGGAGAACGAGAGGTCCACTGGTTCGCTGTCCGAGCCGTAGATGGTCTGGCCCTCGGCTTTCATCCTGGCGTTGTAGGCATAGCCGAGGCGAGTGCCCAGGGACAGTTTTTCATTGAGCGCAAAGCCCAGGCCGGCATAGGTTTCGAGGCTCCAGCCCGGCTTTTTTGCTGCAGACCATTGATTAGGGTTGCCCGAGAGATCGGCTAGCCATGTATCAGTGGTGTGCTCCCTATGAAAGCGTTATGCCAATTTTTTGCATGAGTTCTACAGTGCGAGGGTCGGATAATAGGATTTCATTGAATTGTCGACGAAGCTCTTCGCTACGAACAGGGTCGGCGATCATCTGGTTGTAGTGTTGCTCTGGGGTTTCAATTCCATTTTTTTCTTGAAGCGTTCGATAGTGTTCAAGTATAAGTTGTGTGTATTCCGCTACCACGTCAGCGCCGGCGCTCGCTAGTTTCCCAGAGTTGCCGGTTCTGTTTCGCCATTCATCGGTCATGAGTGTGAAGTTCATATCAATGAAGTGCTCGCCCAGCCAGCTGGGTATCGCATGCTGCTTGGTACTTATGTCCGGGTCGGGGTTGTTGATGATGTCTTGATAGGCGCTCCGGCTTTTTTGTAGGGCAGCTTTCCCCTCGTCACTGATTGTGAGCTTTTCACCTTGCAAGGAACCAGTGGCATTGGCGACTGCATGTTGAAAGCTGGCAGTGGCGGTGGGCATCCCGGTGCTTGGAGGGCGTTGGGTGGTGGCTGTAACGGGAGCGTCCATATGCGCCCGCATTGAAGTAGGGTTTATCATTGCAGAACTTCCTTTACTAAGTAAAACTACCAACGGAAGGTGGTTATAGGGCGGTTCCAAGAGGTTTTGCGGAGTGCTTGATTGGTAGGCCGAAAACTTGCTTCGCCCAGGATTTGTAATTGATATTCAATGGCCACCGAGTTAACGAGTGACCACTGATTGGGGTTTTCGGATAGATCCGCCATCCAGATGTCTCCTGCTACCGTATATGTCGTTCCTCCATAGTTGATTTTCAGGTTTTCATGCGGTGAATAACTGCCGCCAACGTATCGAAATTGACGATAGTCTGTCTTGCTGCCAAACCCCTTCCATGAAACTAAGAATGGCATTCTTGGCTTGGAAAGAGGGAGGCAGAAAGCGTGCCAGCGCTGATTGAATCGGAGCTGTCACGGCTGCGGAGAAGTAGAAGTGCGGCTATTCGTCAAGAAACTATTAATTTGTATGTAACTTACGAAGTCTGTAAGTTTTGCCTGTAGGAGAAGTCGCGCTATAACGTCGACTAATTGTCGCGCGCGTCTGTGTTCTTTTCCCACGGAAAGGTTAGGGCGGCAATGGTTTGCCGATGTGGCAAGAGATTGCCGCCCTGGGAATTCTTGCGTACGACCTGTGCGGAGGTGAAGAAGGACCTGAAAGGGCACTAGCTGAAGCATTACTGGCTGGAAGACCCCTTGGGGGCCGAGGCGACCGCACGGGCGAAGCCGTGCGGTACCTGAAAGTGAGCGGTAATTCAGTTCTGCGGGCTACGTTCGATCACACTCGTGTAGTCGGTCCTTTGAAATTGTGCTCAGGCCAGGACGTGTAATGAAAGTGTCTTTCACCATATTGTCCCACCTGTGACGTTCAGTTTGCCTGTCTCAGCAGGAAGGTCACGATTTCACCCTCTTCGACGTTCAACAGGTACACCTTGTCTCCGCTATGGTGTGGTGTATCGGGGATGACACCCACCCTGTATCCGCGGTGGTCGCGCAGATGACAGACCAGCCCTTCATCGCTCGGATGCAGCGGTTCGATCTTCCAGTAATCGGTGACTTCGGCATACCGGTAGAAGCCCAGGTAGCCATTGCGACTGATGCCCAGTTTCATGACTGTCGGGTGCTCGGGAATGCTGATGTGGTGGTGCAGGCGATCTTCGGCGTGCGAGTGGTAATGAAAGTCCATCACCGGCGAGTCCTGTCGCCCACCCGCCTGCAACCAGTCATCCTCGGGGGGGAAGCCCCAGTTGAATTTGTCTGCGCTGCGGCTCAGGCGCAGGGGAATGTCGTAGTCGACGGCGCGCATGTACAGCTTGCCGCGAAACGACCTTGCGTATCGCGCCTGAATGTCTGCGTCCATGGTGCTCTCCCTGAATGGCATTGAAGGTTGTGCACCCTAATGCCAGGGCTCGGCAGCCAGGCAGATCGAAGACCTTCCCCGGCAACCTCAGGCGCTGGGCTCGCCTTCCAGCAACATGAACAGGCGGTACAGCACCACGGTGCTGAACAGTTGCAGGAAGCCGCTGAGGCTGTCCATGGCCAGCTCCATGCCTGGCGATGGCTCGGGGAAGGCCATCAGCAGCAGCCCGTCGATCAGCCAGATCGGTGCCAGCACGCCGACCACGCAGATCATGATGCGCATGAAGTGCCCGGTGGTCATGCTGGCGCTGTCACGCATCGCCTGCACCACCGGCCGGCCGCGCAGTACCAGCAGGTACTCGGCGAACACCAGGTTGATCATGATCCATACGCCCGGGAAGATGAACAGCGCAAGGCCCGCCATGATCAGCAGCGAGCTGATCAGGATCAGCAGGGCCAGTTGCGGCCACAGCTGCACGGCACGGGCGAACAGGTCGCGCTTGGCGATTTCCTGGCCGTTGCTGCGGGTGTCGAGGTACAGGATCAGCGCGGCGCTGTACAGCGGGTAGAACAGCAGGCTGACCAGCATGCCGTAGGCCGGCGATGCCTGGTCACCCATCTGCCGGTACAGCAGCTGGGTGAGCAAGGCTTCCAGCACCACCAGCGGCAGGCACAGCTGGAGGATGTTCGGCAGGTGGCGGCGGAAGAAGTACAAGGAGTCGCGCAGGACGCTCAGCGGATTCATCAGTCAAGATCGCATGGCAGTAAAAACAGGGGCCTAACTTTAGCCCAAAGCAAGCTTGAGGCTGTCATTTGCTGAAAAAAGTTTCACGCCGCCGGTGATTGAATCCCACGTCTGTACGCCCCATCTTTGACGCTGTCCGTTGTCCCGCTACCCCACGAGGTCGCCCCATGAATACTGAAGAACAAACCCTGATCGATGGCCTGTTCGGCCGCCTCAAGCAAGCCGAAGACCCGAGCCAGCCGCGTGATGCGCAGGCCCAGGCATGCATCGAGGAACACGTGCGTCAGCAGCCGGCGGCGCCTTATTACATGGCCCAGGCGATTCTGGTACAGGAGGCGGCCATCAAGCGCCTCGACGAGCAGAACAAGCAGCTGGAAGCCGAACTGAAGCAGGCCCGCGCCCAGGCCGAGGCCGCCCGTGTCGGCAGCGCGCCGAACAACGGCGGTGGTGGTTTCCTGTCCAGCATCTTTGGTTCGGGGCGCAGTGCTGCCCCGGCCGTGCAACCGCAGCGTCCCGCTGCCGCCCCGGTGGCAACCGGTGGTGGCTGGCGTGAGCCGTCGGCGCCGGGCTTTTCCCAGCCACAAGCGCAGCAGCCTGGCTTTGGCGCCGCACCGGCACGCAGTGGTGCCAGCAGCTTCCTCGGTGGTGCGATGCAGACCGCGGCCGGTGTGGCGGGTGGTGTGTTGCTGGCGCAGGGCATCAGCAGCCTGTTCAACCACAACTCGCAGCCGGAGGAGGTGGTCGAAGTGATCAAGGAAGAGCCGGCGCCGGCCAGTGACAACGGTGGCTGGAACGACTCGGGGGCGCAGCAGCAGGTGGCTGACAACGGTGGTTGGGGCAGTGACCAGGGTGGTTATGCCGACAGCGATTATGGCAGCGATGATGGCGGGTTCTTCTCCGACGACGATTCGTACGTCTGACAGGTCTGGCATACTGCTGGCAATTTTGGGGGCGCTTTGCGCCCCTTTCGCGACGCAAGGCCGCTCCCACAAGGGTACGCGAACCCCTGTAGGAGCGGCCTTGTGTCGCGAAAGGGCTGCAAGGCAGCCCCCAGCAATCCCGGCCTGACAAGAGATGCCCAGGTGAAAAAGATCGCGCTGTTCGCCGATGTGCAGAACCTCTACTACACCGTGCGCCAGGCCCACGGTTGCCATTTCAACTACGCCGCGCTGTGGGCCGATGTCAGCCGCGAAGGCCAGATCGTCGAGGCCGTGGCCTATGCCATCGACCGTGGCGACAGCAAGCAGCAGCAGTTCCAGCAGATCTTGCGCAACCTCGGTTTCGATGTGCGGCTCAAGCCCTTCATCCAACGCAGCGATGGCTCGGCCAAAGGTGACTGGGACGTGGGCATTACCCTGGATGTGATCGATGCCGCCAGCCGCGTCGACCAAGTGGTACTGGCCTCCGGCGATGGCGATTTCGACCTGCTGCTGGAGCGGGTGATCCAGCGCCATGGCACCGAGGCAGTGGTGTATGGTGTGCCCGGGCTTACTGCACTGTCGCTGATCCGTGCCGCCACCCGTTATGTACCCATCGAGGGTGCGCTGTTGCTCAAACACTGAGATTTTGCATGGAACGTATCGCTGTCATCGACTTTGAAACCACCGGCATCAGCCCCGGCGCCGGCTGCCGAGCCACCGAGGTGGCGGTGGTGATGCTGGAGGGGGGGCGCATCGTCGAGCGTTACCAGAGCCTGATGAACGCCGGCGTGCCGGTACCCGCCTTTGTCGCCGGGCTCACCGGCATCACCACTGCCATGCTGCGCAGTGCGCCGCCGGTGGACAAGGTGATGAACGAAGTGGCCGAATTCGTCGGTGGCACCCCGCTGCTGGCACATAATGCCGCTTTCGACCAGAAGTTCTGGGACTACGAATTGAGCCGCATCGGCCGTAGCCGCAGCCAGGCCTTCGCCTGTTCCTTGCTGTTGTCACGGCGCTTGCTGCCGGCAGCCCCGAACCACAAGCTGGGCACCCTGACCCGCTGGGCCGGGCTGCCGGATACCGGTACCGCGCACCGGGCCATGGCCGATGCCGAAATGGCCGCCAACCTGCTGCAACACCTGGCTGGTGTGTTGCGCCAGAGCCACGGTGTCCAGCAACTTTCGCACGACTTGCTCTGTCGCCTGCAGAAAACCCCTGCCGCAAAGGTTCGTGAAACCCTGGCCAGGTACTGTTAGGGCTTCCTCTCCAGTTGCGCCAGTGGCACCCGCCGTTCCACCGCGCTGGAGAGAATGATCGAGGTCTTGCTGAAGCCGAACTGGGCTACCCGGTTGATCAGTTCCTCCAGCTCGGGCATCGAACCCACTGCTGCCTGCATGATGACGCAGGGGTCGCCGGTAACCCGGTGGCATTCGGTCAACTGGGGAATCTGGGTCAACGCTTCGTAGGCCTGCTGATTGCCGTGACTGGCCAGGCGCAGTTCGATCACGCACTGTATTGGCAGGCCGATCTTGCTCATGTCGACCTTGGCCTGGTAGCCGGTGATGACCCCGCTGGCCTCGAGCTTGGCCACCCGCTCGGCCACCGCAGGCGCCGACAGGTTCACCTGCCGCGCCAGTTGCGCGAAGGTGGCGCGGCCGTTGTCGAGCAGTGCGGCGAGCAGCATGCGGTCGTACTTGTCCATGGAATTTTCCTGCCTGGTTTCGATTCGATTGAAAAGCCTCCGAATAACCATGCAATGCAAAGTGTTCGGGTCATTTAAAGCTGTTTTGTAACTTAAGTTTACACGTTGGCCTTTCTAAACTAAGCCACCCGTAAACGGATTTCGAGTGTTTCCCATGCCTGCCTCACGTCGCTTCCCTTTGTTGCTCGTTGGCGCTTTCCTGGCCTTGTACCTGGTCTGGGGCTCCACCTACCTGTTCATTCGCATTGGCGTCGAGAGCTGGCCACCGATGCTCATGGCTGGGGTGCGCTTCCTGATTGCCGGTGGGCTGCTGTATGGGTTCCTGCGCTGGCGCGGTGTGCCGGCGCCGACCTGGCCGCAGTGGCGCGCGGCGGGAGCGATCGGTTTTCTGCTGCTCAGTTGCGGCAACGGTGGCGTGACCGTGGCCGAGCATGCTGGCGTAGCCTCGGGCGTGGCAGCACTGGCGGTGGCGACGGTGCCGCTGTTCACCTTGCTGTTCGGCCTGTTGTTCGGGCACCGCAATTCGAAGCTGGAGTGGGCGGGGATCGCCCTTGGGCTGGTGGGCATCGGCCTGCTGAACCTGGGCTCCAACCTGCAGGCAAGCCCGATTGGCGCGGCGCTGATCATTTTTGCGGCGGCCTCCTGGGCATTCGGCTCGGTGTGGAGCAAGACCTTGCCGCTGCCCCAGGGGCCCATGGCCAGCGCTGCCGAAATGCTGGTCGGTGGTGGCGTGTTGTTGCTTGGCAGCGTGCTGTCTGGCGAGCGCATGACGCACATGCCGACGGCTGCCGGCTGGGGCGCGCTGGCCTACCTGGTGTTCTTCGGTTCGATCCTGGCGTTCAGCGCCTACATGTACTTGCTCAAGCACGTGCGCCCGGCAGCTGCCACCAGCTACGCATACGTCAACCCGGCCGTGGCTGTGCTGCTGGGCATCATCTTTGCCGGTGAGCAGATTGGTGCCGAAGAGTGTGTGGCCATGGCGGTGATCATCGGCGCTGTGGTGCTGATAGGCCTGCCGCAGTGGCGCAAGGCACCTGAGCCGGCGCAGCCGTTGAAAGGCGAAATCTGCAAGTAGACAGGGGCGATGCGGTAAACTTGCCGCCTTCGCTGAACCCCCTGACGGTATTGCCATGAATTTCGCCAAACTCGGCCTGATCGAACCGCTGCTGCGCACCCTGCAGCAGCTGGACTACACCACCCCGACCCCGGTGCAGGCCAAGGCCATCCCCGCCGTGCTGGCCGGCCGCGACCTGATGGCCGCGGCCCAGACCGGCACCGGCAAGACCGCAGGTTTTGCCCTGCCAGTGTTGCAGCGCCTGGCGCTGGAAGGCGAGAAGGTAGCCAGCAACTCGATCCGCGCGCTGGTGCTGGTGCCCACCCGTGAGCTGGCCGAGCAGGTGCACAACAACGTGCGCGAGTATGCCGAGAACCTGCCGCTGAGCACCTACGCGGTGTATGGCGGGGTCAGCATCAACCCGCAGATGATGCGCCTGCGTCGTGGTGTCGACCTGCTGGTAGCCACCCCGGGGCGCTTGCTCGACCTGTTCCGGCAGAACGCCGTGAAGTTCAACCAGGTGCAGACCCTGGTGCTGGACGAAGCCGACCGCATGCTCGACCTGGGCTTTGCCGAAGAGCTGCAGTCGGTGTACGCCGCGCTGCCACGCAAGCGCCAGACCTTGCTGTTCTCAGCCACTTTCTCCGACCAGATTCGCATGCTGGCGGGGCTGGCCCTGAATGACCCGTTGAGCATTGAAGTCAGCCCGCGCAATGCCACGGCCAGCAGCGTCAAACAGTGGCTGGTGCCTGTGGATAAAAAGCGCAAGGTCGACCTGTTCTGCTACCTGCTGCGCAAGCAGCGCTGGAAGCAGGTGCTGGTGTTCGCCAAGACCCGAAATGGTGTGGACCAACTGGTGGAGCGCTTGCTGGCCGAGGGTGTGAATGCCGACGGTATCCACGGTGACCGCCCGCAAGCCACCCGCCAGCGTGCGCTGGACAGCTTCAAGGCCCGCGAAATCCAGGTGCTGGTGGCGACCGATGTGGCCGCCCGCGGCCTGGATATCGATGACTTGCCGCTGGTCGTCAATCTTGACCTGCCGATCGTTGCCGAGGATTACGTGCACCGCATCGGGCGTACCGGGCGGGCGGGCAACAAGGGCGAGGCGATCTCGCTGGTGTGTGCCGATGAAGTGCAACTGCTGGCGGCGATCGAAGTGCTGACCCGGCAGACCCTGCCGCGTCATGAAGAGCCTGATTTCATCCCTGACCACCGAGTGCCGATGACCGACGCCAGTGGCCAGGTGATCAAGAAGCCGAAGAAGCCCAAGAAGCCGAAGGAAAACAGCGCCAAGCGCGGGTTGGGGCGCTGGATGGACAGTGCTGAAGCAGGCAGTGCGGAGCCGGCGGTGAAGGCGGTGCGCAAGGTGCCTAGTTTCAATGGTGGGCCCCGCAAGCGTAAGCCGTAGCCTGGGGAAACTTGGCCCCTATGGGAGCGGGCATGCCCGCGAAGCAGGCACCGCGATGCATGGCACGGGCTTCGCCCGTGTTCGCGGGCACGCCCGCTCCCACAGTGGATCGAGTATGTGTCAGGATTTGAGCCAATCCACCGCCGCCCGCCCCGCGCGCAAGCCGCTGGCAAAGCACGCCGTCAGCAGATACCCCCCGGTCGGCGCCTCCCAGTCCAGCATCTCGCCGGCACAGAACACCCCCGGCATGCCCTTGACCATCAAGCCCTCATCCAGCGCCTCGAAACGCACCCCACCCGCGCTGCTGATCGCTTCATCCAGCGGTCGTGTGCGCACCAGCGTGATCGGCAAGGCCTTGATCGACCTCGCCAAAGCATCAGGGTCGGCAAAGGTCGCCTGATCGGTCAGCTCGCGCAACAGCGCCGCCTTTACCCCATCGATACCCAGCTGGCTGTGCAGGTGCTTGGCCATGGAGCGCGAACCCCGTGGCTTGGCCAGCGCCTGGGCAATCTTGTCCACAGACTTGTCCGGCAAAAGGTCGAGCAGCAACATCCCGTGGCCGTCACGGTTGATGGCCTCGCGCACCGGCGCCGACCAGGCATATACCAGGCTTCCTTCCACACCCTGCGCGGTGAGGATGAACTCGCCCTTGCGCGGCGCGCCGCCGGGAATGCTGAGGGCAATGTTCTTCAACGGCGCTCCGGCGAACTTGTCCTTGAGCAGCGCGCTCCAGCCTGCCACTTCAAAACCGCAGTTGCTGGGCTGCAAGGGTGAAATATCCACAGCTCGTTCGGCCAGCAACGGTTGCCAGCTACCGTCCGAACCCAGTCGCGCCCAACTGCCGCCACCCAGCGCCAGCACCACTACGGTGGCCTTTACCAGCCGCTCGCCCTGTGGATAAGCAATCCGCAAGGCACCCTCGGCATTCCAGCCCAACCAGCGGTGACGGGTGTGGATAACTACCCCGCTGTCACGCAGGCGCTTGAGCCAGGCGCGCAGCAGTGGCGCGGCTTTCATGTCGGCGGGGAACACCCGGCCCGAGGTGCCGACGAAGGTTTCGATGCCCAGGCCGTGAATCCACTGGCGCAAGGCGTCGGCATCGAAATCGCGCAGCAGCGCAGCAATTTCGCCCTGGCGTTCGGCATACCGGCTGACGAACGCCGGGTAGGGCTCGGAGTGGGTGATGTTCATGCCCCCGACACCCGCCAGCAAAAACTTGCGGCCCACCGAAGGCATGGCGTCGAACACCTCGACCGCCAGGCCCGCCTGGGCCATTGCTTCGGCGGCCATCAGGCCGGCTGGGCCGCCGCCGATGACGACAGCGAGGGGAGGGGAGGCGGGGCTCAGATCGGGCATGGTAGGCAGCAGGCTGTGGAAAAGAGGCGCATTCTAGCGCAGCGCGGCCTGTGGAAACACTGCTCAAAAAACGATCAGTGCTCTGCAAGCCTCGCCAGTAAAGGGCTGCAGCGGCTTTCCCGCAGGTTATCCACAAGCGGTTCCACAGTCATTGTGAACAACCGATGACGCGTGCTGCGCTGTGATGAAGGATGCCGTGGCGCCTGGCCAGGGCTGCTCGGTCCTTGCTGTAGCCACCGCCAATCACCCCCACCACCGGGATGTCGCGGCCCAGGCAGTGGCGCAGCACTGCCTCGTCACGGGCGGCAACGCCTGCATCGGTCAGTTGCAGATAGCCCAGGGCGTCGTCCTTGTGCACATCGACCCCGGCGTCATACAGCACCAGGTCGGGTCGATAGAGCGGCAGCAGGTAGTTGAGGGCGTCGTCCACCACCTTCAGGTAGGCCGTGTCGCCCATGCCGCGGGGCAGGGGGATGTCCCAATCGCTTTGCGCCTTGCGCGCCGGGAAGTTCTGTTCACAGTGCAGCGACACGGTGATGGCGTCTGGTGTGTCGTGCAGGATGCGTGCAGTGCCGTCACCCTGATGCACATCGCAGTCGAAGATCAGCACCCGGTGCACCCGGCCAGCCGCCAGCAGGTAGTGGCTGATCACGGCCAGGTCGTTGAAGATGCAGAAGCCGGCAGGGTGGTCGTAATGGGCGTGGTGGGTGCCGCCGGCAAGGTGGCAGGCGATGCCGTGCTGCAGCGCCATCTCGGCGCTCAGCAGCGAGCCGCCTACGGCGCGCACGGTACGCCGGGCCAGGGCCTCGCTCCAGGGCAGGCCGAGGCGGCGCTGGTCCTCGCGCGACAGCTCGCCGTTCATGTAGCGCTCGATGTAGCTGCGGTCGTGTGCCAAGGCGAGGATGTCGTTGGGGCAGATGTCCGGGCGCAGCAGGGCCTGGTCGGTGGTCAGCCCGCTGTCGATCAGGTGGTCGTGCAGAAGGCGGAACTTGTCCATGGGGAAGCGGTGTTCGGCAGGGAACTCCGGGCTGTAGTCTTCGTGGTAGATCAGCGGCAACGGCATGGGTGGGGTCGCAATCAGGGCCAGTGCTGATCTTGCCATGGCGGGTGACTGATGTGGGAACACTTGATTTTGGCGCTGTCACTGGCCCCTGTGGGAGCGGGCGCGCCCGCGAAGCAGCCACCGCGGTGCTTGGCACGGGCTGCGCCCGTGTTCGCGGGCATGCCCGCTCCCACAGGGATCGCGTCAGGGGCCAGAGCTATTTCGCGGTGCTGGCCAATACCCGCTGCCAGTCCGGCTCGTTCAAGCGGCCGAGGATGCGCGCCTTGCCATTACTGTCCACCGAAACGAACAGCGCACTGGCATAGCCGCTTTCCCGCTCGCCACCCACTACGTTCTGCTGGCGGGCGAAATGGTCGATGCAACCGTTGTGGGTCACCAGCACCAGGTTGTGCCCCGGTCGCTTGTGCGCCAGTGCTTCGCTGGCGAACTGCTTGTCGCACCCTTCCAGCCAGTCCTCGCTGGCCGCCGCCTGGCCGAGGATGAAATGCGCGGTTTGCCGGGTGCGCAGCTTCGGGCTGCTAAGCATGTCGGCGTTGTTCAGACCCAGCTGGTGCAGCCCTTGGCCCACTCGCCCGGCGGCCTGGCTACCGGCCACGGTGATACCGGTTGGGTCGTCCAGGCATGGGCCGGGGGCACTGTCGCAGCGCTCGGCGTGGCGGATCATCACGATCACCGCACCGCCGGCCCAGTCCTGCAGCAGGCCGCTGTCACTCAGTTGTTGTTCGTTGCCAAGGTCCACGATGTGCGTCCTCGTCGCCAGCCAGGTGCTCAACGCCGCCACCACCATGCACAGGCCAAGGGCGGCACCGACGGCTTTGCGGGTCAGGCGTCGCTTGCGCCGGGCGTGAATGGCTGGGTGCCCCAGGGTGTTGCTCGATAGCATGCGTTGCTCCGTTGGCAGGGTCGCGGCTGGCGCGGCGGTGATGGCGGGCATCCTGCCAAGTGGCCTGTCGGGGGGTGGTGAAGGGCATGTGAAAATTGCATTCGGGTGCGCCGGCTGGGTTAAACCCGCCCCCGCGCCTACGCTGTAAACTGCAAGGCGGTAAAACCGGAGCACGCCCCATGACCCCTATCCTGCAACTGGAAAGCGCACGCCTGGTGCTGCGCCAATGGCACGACGACGACCTGCGCGAGTTTGCCGCGCTGTGTGCCGATCCGCAGGTGATGCGCTACTTTCCGGCGCCGCTGACGCGCCTGGAGGCGGCTGCGCTGATCGGCCGTGTACGCGGGCATTTCAATGAGTACGGCTTTGGCCTGTGGGCCCTGGAGCGCAAGGACAGCGGTGCCTTTATCGGCATGACCGGGTTGTTGCACGTGGGGTTCGATGCTGACTTCACGCCGGCGGTGGAGATCGGTTGGCGCCTGGCACGCCGCCACTGGGGCCTGGGTTTCGCCAGCGAGGCGGCATGGACCTGCCTGCGCTGTGCTTTCGCCCAATTGCGCCTGGAAGAGGTGGTGTCGTTCACTAGCGAGAACAACCTGCCGTCGCAGAAGGTCATGCAGGCCATCGGTATGCAGCAGGACCTGAATGGCAGTTTCGAACACCCCCGCCTGCCTGTGGGCCACCCGCTGCGCCCGCATGTGCTGTACCGCATCGACCGCGCACACTGGGAGCGTACCCTGCGCGCCTGAATGCATGGCCATGCCCGACGCCTATGACAAACCCTGTATCATTTGCCTTCACAAGCGTGCTGTAGAGACGTGTTGCCTTGCTAGGAGAACCCCCGATGAGTCATGTGTTGGATGACCTGGTCGACCTGTTGAGCCTCGAGGCCATCGAGGAGAACCTGTTCCGTGGACGCAGCCAGGACCTGGGCTTCCGCCAGCTGTACGGCGGGCAGGTTCTGGGCCAATCGTTGTCGGCCGCCAGCCAGACGGTCGAGGATGCACGCCATGTGCATTCATTGCACGGCTACTTCCTGCGCCCTGGCGATGCCAGCCTGCCGGTGGTGTATTCGGTGGACCGCGTACGCGATGGCGGCAGCTTCAGCACCCGGCGAGTGACGGCGATTCAGAAAGGCCAGCCGATCTTCACCTGCAGCGCCTCGTTCCAGTACGACGAAGAAGGTTTCGAGCACCAGGCACAGATGCCCGAAGTGGTCGGCCCGGAAAACCTGCCCAGTGAAGTGGAGCTGGCCCGGGCCATGGCCGACCAGTTGCCCGAGCGCATCCGTGACAAAGTGCTGTGCGCCAAGCCGATCGAGATCCGCCCGGTCACCGAGCGCGACCCGTTCAACCCCAAGCCTGGCGACCCGGTGAAGTACGCCTGGTTCCGCGCCGACGGCAACCTGCCCGATATCCCCGCCCTGCACAAATATCTGCTGGCCTACGCCTCGGACTTCGGCTTGCTGACCACTTCGTTGCTGCCCCATGGCAAATCGGTGTGGCAGCGCGACATGCAGATTGCCAGCCTCGACCATTCGCTGTGGTTCCATGGCAACCTGCGTTCCGACGAGTGGCTGCTGTACGCCACCGACAGCCCTTGGGCAGGCAATGCCCGTGGCTTCTGCCGCGGCAACATCTTCAACCAGGCCGGGCAACTGGTGGCGTCGTCGTGCCAGGAAGGCCTGATTCGCCATCGCAAGGATTGGGCATGAGCCTGGGCGAGGTGCGCAACTGGGTGTTCGACATGGACGGCACCCTGACCGTGGCGGTGCACGATTTTGCCGCTATCCGCGTGGCGCTGGATATCCCGGCCGAGCACGACATCCTCACCCACCTGGCGGCCTTGCCGGCGGACGAAGCTGCCGCCAAGCATGCCTGGCTGCTGGAGCATGAGCGTGACCTGGCGATTGCCTCCACGGCAGCCACCGGTGCGGTGGAACTGGTGCGCGAACTGGCCGGGCGTGGTTGCCGGCTAGGCATTCTGACCCGCAATGCCCGCGCGTTGGCGCATGTGACGCTGGAGGCCATCGGCCTGGCGGACTGCTTCCCTGTGGAGCACATTCTCGGGCGTGACGAAGCGGCGCCCAAGCCGAGCCCGGATGGGCTGCTGAAGATTGCCAATGCGTGGGGCGTGGCGCCGGCGGAGCTGGTGATGGTGGGGGATTACCGCTTTGACCTGGACTGTGGGCGGGCCGCAGGGGCGCGCACGGTGCTGGTGAACCTGCCGGACAATCCGTGGCCGGAGCTGGCGGATTGGCATGCAGCCGATTGCCGGGCATTGAAGGTGATGCTGGGCTGAATTCTTGTATTGGCAATGCGGGTCCTATCGCAGGCAAGCCAGCTCCCCCAGGGACCGCGCCGAGCTCAAATGCAGCACTCAACCTGGGGAGCGGGTTCACCCGCGAAGAGGCCGGACCTGTCTATGCTGAACCCCAATCTATTCCCTGAACGGAGACCCCACCCATGACCAGCAAGGCCATCTACGTACAACCCGGCGGCGGCTACGACAAGGTCGAGGTCGGCACCTGCGAGGCCTCTTCACCCGAGGCCGGCGAGATCACCGTGCGCCTGCACGCCAGCTCCCTCAACTACCACGATTTCGCTGTGGTCAGCGGCATGTGGGGCCCGAGCGAACGGCGCATCCCCATGGCCGATGGCGCTGGCGAAGTGGTCGCGGTGGGGAGTGGCGTCACCGAGTTCCAGGTTGGCGACAATGTGGTCAGCACCTTCTTCCCCGACTGGCTCGACGGCCAGGCCAATGTCGAGGGCTTCGCCAGGGTGCCCGGGGATGGTATCGATGGTTACGCCCGTGAACAGGTTACCGCTCGCGCCAGCGCGTTCACCCTGGCGCCCAAGGGCTACAGCCACGCTGAAGCTGCCACGCTGACCACCGCCGGTCTCACGGCCTGGCGTGCGTTGATGAGCGATGACCACCTCAAGCCCGGCGATACGGTGCTGGTGCAGGGCACCGGTGGTGTGTCGATCTTCGCCCTGCAGTTTGCCAAGCTGGCGGGTGCGACGGTGATCGCTACATCGTCCAGCGACGCCAAGCTGGAGCGCCTGAAGGCCCTGGGTGCCGACCACCTGATCAACTACAAGAGCACCCCCGCCTGGGGTGAGAAAGTGCGCGAGCTGACCGGCAACCGCGGCGTCGACCATGTGATCGAAGTGGGCGGCCCGGCGACGCTGGAGCAATCGATGATTGCCACGCGCATTGGTGGGCATGTGTCGTTGATCGGCATCCTCACCGGCGTGGCCGGGCAGCTGCCGCTGGTGCAGGCGCTGGTGCGGCAAATTCGCCTGCAAGGCGTGCTGGTCGGCAGCCGCGCCCAGCAGCAGGCGATGGTGCGGGCGATCGATGCCAACGGCCTGCGGCCGGTGGTGGACAAGCATTTCGAGCTGGAGCAGATCGTCGAGGCGTTCCGTTATCAGGAGAGCAACCGGCATTTCGGCAAGATCTGCCTGACCTGGTAAGCAGGCCTGATGCGGTTCTCTTTGTGTCAGGCCTGTTCGGGCAGTAGTCGGTCGCGGCTGTTGGACAGGTGCAGGCACACCGCCGCCCGCGCCGCGTCCGGGTCCTGCCGGCGGATGGCATTGAGGATCGCCTCATGCTCAAGGTTCGCCAGGTACGCTTGCCGCGCCAGCTTGGCCCCGCTGCGTTCGGCCAGGGCCATGCGGTTGCGCGGGATCAGGCCGCTGCCCAGTTGCAACAGCATTTCAGTGAAGTACAGGTTGCCGGTAGCCTCGGCGATCAGCAGGTGAAAGCGCCGGTCGGCCTCGATGCAGCTGTCGCCGGCGGCGGCCAGGTCCTGGTAGTCGTCCAGCGCCTGGCGCATGCGCGTCAGGTGCCCCTCGTCACGGCGTAGCGCGGCCAGGGCTGCGGCCTGGCCTTCCAGGCCGATGCGCAGTTCCAGCAGGTCGCGCACATTCGCCGCGCTTTCCGCAGCGATGCGCAGGCCGGCCTGGGCCTGGCGCTCCATCACGAACGTACCGATACCGTGGCGTGGCTCCACCAGCCCCGAGGCCTGCAATTTCGACAGGGCCTCGCGGACCACCGTGCGGCTGACCCCGTGCTCGCGCACCAAGGCGTTCTCCGAGGGCAGCTTGTCACCTGGCTTGAAGGTGCCCAGCAAAATCTGCTGGGTAAGGCTGGAGACCAGGTCATGGGCGCGGCTGTGGCCGCGTTGGTGGGCGTGTCCGGTGGACATGGTAGGGTCCGATTGTTGTTGTACTTGTACGACAAGTTAATCGATAAAAATATTTTTTGCCGATTTTTTCTGTGCTCAAGTCAGCGCGTAGTTTGTTTTTTCTCGCATTATCGATGCGTTTATACATCTTCTAAGCTTGTATTTTGCGATTTTGCCGCTTTTGTTGATCTTGTCGTACAACTGCGCTGCGCATAAGCTCCTGCCCACTGCCATGTCAGACAACCCCGACCCGCACAAAAACAATTAGTGGGAGATCCGCAAGTGAACGATACCCTCGCTCCGTCTGCCCGTAATGACGGCGAAGCCCTGGCCAGCGCCGTGGCCAAGGTCAAGCGCCACGTCCTGCCGTTGTTCGTCATCATGTTCATCGTCAACTACCTGGACCGCGTCAACATCGGCTTCGTCCGCCCGCACCTGGAAAGCGACCTGGGCATCAGCGCCGCGGCCTATGGCTTTGGCGCCGGCCTGTTCTTCATCGGCTACGCGCTGTTCGAGGTGCCCTCGAACATGCTGCTGCAAAAGGTTGGTGCACGGCTGTGGCTGACCCGCATCATGTTCACCTGGGGGCTGGTGGCCACGGCGATGGCCTTCGTGCAGAACGAAACCCAGTTCTACGTGCTGCGCTTTCTGCTCGGCGTTGCCGAAGCGGGCTTCTTCCCCGGGGTGATCTACTACTTCACCCGCTGGCTACCGGCCGCCGAGCGCGGCAAGGCGATTGCCATCTTCCTCAGCGGTTCGGCATTGGCGTCGCTGATTTCCGGGCCGCTGGCCGGTGCGCTGATGCAGATCCAGGGCCTGGGCATGCATGGCTGGCAATGGATGCTGTTCATCGAAGGCATGGCCTCGGTAACGCTGTGTTTCTTCGTGTTCTTCTGGCTCGACTCCAGGCCGCAGGACGCCAAGTGGCTGAGCCAGGCCGAGCAGGGCGCACTGGTAGCCGCCATCGATCGCGAGCAGCTTGAGCGCGAAGCGGTCGGCGCAGTCAGGCCATCGGCCTGGCGCCTGCTCAAGGACCGCCAGATCCTGCTGTTCTGCCTGATCTACTTCTGCATCCAGCTGACCATCTACGCTGCCACCTTCTGGCTGCCGAGCATCATCAAGCGCATGGGCGACCTCAGCGACCTGCAGGTCGGCTTCTTCAACTCGATCCCTTGGCTGATCTCGATCCTGGCCATGTATGCCTTCGCCGCCGGCTCGGCGCGCTGGAAGTTCCAGCAGGCCTGGGTGGCAGGTGCGCTGGTGATCGCTGCCATCGGCATGTTCATGTCCACCACGGGTGGGCCGGTGTTCGCCTTTGTCGCAGTGTGCTTTGCGGCCATCGGTTTCAAGTCGGCGTCGTCACTGTTCTGGCCGATCCCGCAGGGCTACCTGGATGCTCGCATCGCCGCTGCGGTGATCGCCCTGATCAACTCGATCGGCAACCTCGGCGGCTTCGTCGCCCCTACCACCTTCGGCCTGCTGGAGCAGCAGACCGGCTCGATCCAGGGCGGCCTGTACGGCCTGGCGGTGACCTCGGTGCTGGCGGCCATTGCCGTCTTCTTCGTACGCACTCGCCCAAAGGGCGTCCCTTCCGATGACCTCAAGGCCCCTTCGGCCCTGGGTCAGAGCCATTGATGACTGCGAGACAACAACCATTAACATGCACACCCTTCACACCAGCACCCCCGTGGTCACTGACTTGCGCGTGATCCCCGTCGCTGGCCACGACAGCATGCTGCTCAACCTCAGTGGCGCCCATGGCCCGTTCTTCACCCGCAACGTCGTGGTGCTGCGTGACAGCGCCGGCAATACCGGGCTGGGTGAGGTGCCCGGCGGCGAGAAGATCCGCCAGACCCTGGAGGACGCCCGCAGCCTGGTGGTCGGCCAGCCGATCGGCCATTACCAGCGCGTGCTCAATGCCATGCGCCAGACCTTCGCCAGCCGTGATTCGGCTGGTCGCGGCCTGCAGACCTTCGACCTGCGCATTACCGTGCATGCGGTGACGGCCATCGAGTCGGCGCTGCTCGACCTGCTTGGCCAGCACCTGAATGTACCGATGGCGGCACTGCTGGGCGAAGGCCAGCAGCGCGAGGCCGTGAAGATGCTCGGTTACCTGTTCTACATCGGCGACCGTCGGCAGACCGACCTGGCCTACCGCAGCGAAGCCGATGCCGAGGACGACTGGTTCCACCTGCGCCACGAAAAGGCCCTTACCCCGGACGCGGTGGTGCGCCTGGCCGAGGCCGCCAAGGCGCGCTATGGCTTCAGCGACTTCAAGCTCAAGGGTGGGGTGTTGCGCGGCGAGGAGGAGATGGAAGCGGTAACGGCCCTGGCCGAACGTTTCCCCGAAGCTCGCATTACCCTCGACCCGAACGGTGCCTGGTCATTGCAGGAGGCCATTGCGTTGTGCCGCGACAAGCATGATGTGCTGGCTTATGCGGAAGACCCGTGCGGTGCCGAGAACGGCTACTCGGGCCGGGAGGTGATGGCCGAGTTCCGTCGCGCCACTGGCCTGCCCACCGCCACCAACATGATCGCTACCGACTGGCGGCAGATGGGCCATGCGATCCAGTTGCAGTCGGTGGACATCCCGCTGGCCGACCCGCACTTCTGGACCTTGCAGGGTTCGGTGCGGGTAGCGCAGATGTGCAACGACTGGGGGCTGACCTGGGGCTCGCATTCCAACAACCACTTCGATATCTCGCTGGCGATGTTCACCCAGGTGGCAGCTGCGGCACCGGGTGAAATCACCGCGATCGACACCCACTGGATCTGGCAGGACGGCCAGCGCCTGACTCGCGAGCCGCTGCGCATCGTCGACGGGCATGTGCACGTGCCGGCACGGCCGGGGCTGGGGGTGGAGCTGGATGAAGACCAGTTGGCCAAGGCGCATGAGTGCTACCGCAACATGGGCTTGGGCGCGCGGGATGACAGCGTGGCGATGCAGTTCCTGATCCCGGGCTGGCGCTTCGATAACAAGCGGCCTTGCCTGGTGCGTTGAGGCTGCTGGCCTCTTCGCGGGCTTGCCCGCTCCCACAGGTTCTGGGGTTGTGGAGTACCTGCGGGAGCGGGCGAGCCCGCGAAAGGGCCGGTACAGCCACGACACACCCAAATGAAAAATAAAAGCTCCAGGCGGCCTGGTGACGCGATCGGGCATGCCATCGGCAACATCTGGCGTTAATGGAAACACCCTGTCGTGATCGAACAGTTCCGGGGCGTTCTCGTGTAATTTCCCGCAGCCCTGGGGGGCTTAAATGAAGCCCGACCTGCACTGACACATTGCTCTGTGACGCGCTCCAAATATCAACAACAGAACGCGAGCAACGTGTCGACTTATTGATTTCAAAGGAGATATTTTCGCCTACGCCTGCCCGTCCATCCTTGTGTCAGCAAAAAGAGAACAACATCAATGAACACCGTGGGATCTGATGGCAACCTTGCACAAGGTTTCAAGCCACGTCATGTAACGATGCTGTCCATCGCCGGCATCATCGGCGCCGGACTATTCGTTGGCTCTGGCCATGCCATTGCGGCAGCCGGGCCAGCTACCATAATCTCCTATTTCGTGGCCGGGACCCTGGTGGTACTGGTCATGCGCATGCTCGGCGAAATGGCCGTGGCACACCCCGATACCGGATCGTTTTCCACCTACGCCGAGCAGGCCATCGGCCGCTGGGCCGGCTACACCATCGGCTGGTTGTACTGGTGGTTCTGGGTACTGGTAATTCCGATCGAAGCCTTGGCAGCAGGGCATGTGCTGAACGCCTGGTTCCCGCAGGTGGACAGCTGGATCTTCGCTCTGGCCTCGGTGCTGCTGCTGGCCGGTACCAACCTGTTCAGCGTGGCCAAGTACGGTGAGTTCGAGTTCTGGTTCGCCATTCTCAAGGTCACGGCCATTCTCGGCTTCATCGGCCTGGGCTTCGCCGCGCTGATGGGTTGGCTGCCCAACCGCGAGGTCAGTGGCCTGAGCGGCTTGATGGCCGAGCACGGCGGCTTCGCGCCGAAGGGCTGGTCGGCGGTGGTCGGTGCATTCATCACCGTGATGTTCAGCTTCATCGGCACCGAAGCGGTGACCATCGCCGCGTCCGAATCCAGCGACCCGTCGCGCAATATCGCCAAGGCCACCCGCTCGGTGATCTGGCGTATCAGCACCTTCTACATCCTGTCGATCTTCGTGATCATATCGGTGGTGCCGTGGAATGACCCGCAGCTGGCGGTGGTGGGTTCCTACCAGCGTGCGCTGGAGATCATGAACATCCCCAACGCGGCCTTCATGGTCGACCTGGTGGTGCTGGTGGCAGTGACCAGCTGCATGAACTCTTCGATCTACATTGCCTCGCGGATGATGTTCTCGCTGGCCAAGCGCGGTGACGCGCCAGCCATGCTCAACAAGACCTCCAAGGTCGGTGTTCCGCGTGCGGCGGTGTTCGGCAGCACGCTGATCGGTGCGGCCATCGCCGTCCTCAACTACTTCGCGCCAAAGGGCGTGTTCGAGTTCCTGTTGGCCAGCTCCGGCGCCATCGCCTTGCTGGTGTACATGGTCATCGCCATTTCGCAGCTGCGCATGCGCCGCCGCCTGGAGCGGGAAAACACCGAGCTGAAGTTCCGCATGTGGCTGTTCCCGTACCTGACCTGGGCGGTGATTCTGTTCATCGGCGGGGCGCTGGCAGTAATGATGTTCACGCCTGAACACCGGGCGGAAGTGACCTCGACGTTGGGCCTGGCGATCGTGATTTCCTTCCTGGGGATCGTGACCACGAGGGGCCATGCGCAACCGGTGGGGGCGCGTTCGATGGGGTGATTGAGTTCACCTGGCGGCAGGGCAACGGGCACCAGTGGAGGGTGCCCTTTGTTTTTTTTAGCCCTTGATCATCTCGATGTACTTCATTGCCGTTGGCGCTTTGTCGAAACGTCGATGAATCAGGCTGAGCCAAGAGCTGGCATGGCAGTCGACAATTCGCCGGTAGTTCACCTGCGGCAGGCTGATGCGCTGCACTACCGATTCCGGCACCACTGCGATGCCTTGGCCGAGTGACACCAGGGTGAGCACCGCCACCAGGCTACCGGGCTGTGGGCCAAGCCTGGGGACGAAACTACCTTGCGCCGCCACCTCCAGCGTGCCGGAGATCTGCTCAGGCAGGATGAAGGTTTCATTGGCCAGGCGCGAGGCTGGGATCTGCGGCACTTCATTGATCCGCGAGCTGGCCGGTAGGGCGAGGACGAAACCTTCCTGGTGCAAGGCGATAGCTTCGAGTTCCTCGGGGAGCTCCATCGGCGATCGCACGTAGGCAAGGTCAAGCAGGCCGTCGCCGACCATGCCGGGCAGTTCGGCCATGGGCAGTTCGCGAATGTTCAGGCGTACGCCGGGGCAGGTTTCGCTGTAGCGGCTGACTTGCTGTTGGAGCATGCCCGAGTACGCGGCCGAAGCCACATAGCCCAGTTCGATGCGCCCGCTTTCGCCACGAGCTGCCCGTTGCGCACCCAGTTGCGCAGCGTCGAACTGGCGCACGGCATGTTCGGCCTCGACCAACAGCGCCTGGCCCGCAGCGGTTAGATTGACCTCGCGCTGGTTGCGTTCGAAGAGGCGCACGCCCAGTTCGCGCTCCATGTCCTGGATCTGCCGGCTGAGGGTGGGCGGGGCAATGCCCAGCTGTTCGGCGGCACGGGTGAAGTGGCCGTGACGGGCGACGCAGAGGAAGTAGCGGAAATGGCGGATTTCCATGGGTGTTACCTGCAGGGTAATGACACGGGCCGCCGGGGCTAACAAGCCTTGGGGCTGGCGGCGTTATGTTGGGGCCAACACTACAAGGCTGGTGGCTTGGCGGCAAAGCCTGCCCGGCGATCTTGCAGGCCAATAACACCGCCAGAACCAACCCGCTATGCATCCGGAGCCTCACCATGCCCTCTGCGCGTTTCACCTTGCTCACCGCCTCCCTGGTCTGCGCCCTGATCATTCTCGACACCAACATCGTCGCGGTCAGCCTGCCCAGCATCGCGCGCGAACTGTCCGGCTCGTTCGCCGATATTGAATGGGTGGTCAGCGCCTACCTGCTGGCCTTCGCCGCCTGCCTGCTGCCCGCTGGCAGCCTTGCCGACCGTTTTGGCCGCCGGCGCATGCTGCTGCTCGGCCTGGCCCTGTTCGGCATCGCCTCGCTAGCCTGCGGCGCGGCGCCCAATCTGCTGTTCCTCGACCTGGCCAGGGCAGCCAAGGGCGTTGGCGCGGCGCTTTTGCTGACCTCGGCCCTGGCCGCGATCGGCAACCGCTTCCATCAACCCCAGGAACGCATGCGCGCCTGGGCCTTCTGGGGCGCCTGCATGGGCGCCACCATCACTTTTGCGCCGCTACTGGGCGGGGTGATCGCCAGTACTCTTGGCTGGCGCTGGATCTTCTACATCAACTTGCCGTTGGTGGCAGTGTTGGCAGTGATGGTGTTGCGCAGTGTCGAAGAGTCCCGTGACAGCGCTGCGGCACGGCTCGACCCATGGGGCAGCCTGACTTTCGCCGGCAGCCTGGGTTACCTGATCTGGGCGATGATCGATGCCAACCAGGTAGGCTGGGGCAGTGCGCAAACCCTGGGGCGGCTGGTGATCAGCGCCTTCCTGTTCGGCCTGTTCGTCATGGTCGAGCGCAGCCAGGAACGGCCGATGATCGACCTGCGGCTGATGCGCAGCGGGCGTTTCGTTGGCGCCTTGCTGGGGATGTTTGCCTATGCTGCCTGCGCCCAGGTGATGATGACCCTGCTGCCGCTGTACCTGCAGAACGGCCTGCAATTGTCGGCCTTGGCTGCTGGCGCAGGCATGCTGCCGTTTGCCGTGGCCATGCTGCTGGCGCCACGCCTGGGCATGCGTCTGGCTGCACGCTTGAGCCCGGCGCAGGTGTTTGCGCTGGGCCTGGTGCTGGTAGGGGCGGGCAACCTGCTGTGCGCCTGGGCTGCAGGGTACGGCGGCTATAGCGCATTCGCCCTCGCCAGCGTGGTGCTGGGCGCTGGCGCCGGGCTGCTCAATGGCGATACGCAGAAGAACATCATGGCTTGCGTACCGCGTGAACGTACCGGCATGGCTTCGGGCCTGAGCACCACCACGCGGTTCGGCGCGATCGTGCTTGCCATCGGTGTTCTCGGGGGTGTGCTAGCTGCCCGCAGCGGGCAATTGTTGCATGAGGCCATGGCCACCGTGGCGCCCGCTCAATCGGGCCAGGTTGCCGCAATGGCTACCCGGGTTGCCGCAGGTGACCTGCAAGCGGCATTGGCCATGCTCGACCCAGGCCTGCGTCAAGCAGTAGCTCCCTTGGCCCGGCAGGCGTTCATGGGTGGTTTCGAAGCTGTATTGCAAGTTGCGGGCGTAGCGGCACTGCTGTTTGCCGTATCGGTTGGCACGTTGCTGAGCCGGCCACTGCCAACCCTCCAGGGAGCACAGCAATCGTGAGCCGGGTGGCCTGAAACGACGTTCGGCTTTGGAGGCAGGTCGCGTTGCATTACATGCTCCTTGCGCGCAACCAATTCAAATGATTGCTCTCATTGAGGACGCGTAGACAACGGCGCCAAGGGATCTGGCAATCGCCAGATTATGCTGAGACAAGGACCTTCTCGTGCACGATTACTCCAACGAAACTTCAATCCCACAGTCCGAACTGCCGCCAGGCGTGTTTCCGCCGATGCCCGGCTTTACCATCGGCGACTTGCTTTATGTTGCCTGGCAGCCCGTTGAAGTGCTGCTTGAGCAGCGTGATATCGACCCCGGCCTGGTTCGCGAAACCAGTATTGCGATGGCCAGCCATCTGTACAACGTGCTGGAGAGAGAAGATGCCCAGTACCAGATCGCGACCTGGTACCAGAAGCCTTGTGACAAGCCCGAAATGCGTGAGCGCAGCGTCGAGATCATCTCTGAACAGTTCGGGAGCATTACCTTGGATGCCGTCGCTGACTCCTTGGAGGGGTCACCTTTGCTACAGCTGGGCAAGGATTTTTATATGCAGTTCATCGAGCTGACAGGGAATGCCATCAGGGATCACATTCTGAAGTTGAATGACCCTGCCTTCGATCCGTTTGCAAACCGCGAAGACAGGTGATAGCCAGGCATTAGGCAACACGCCACTTTGCGCAGCGATTCATGTAGGCAGTACCCCACCCGTGAACCAGGCTTGCGCTGGCTCACGTTCACATCCCGGGATACTTCAGCTCTCGGGCGCCACTCCCAGCAGCATCTGAACCTGACGCCGGAGCTGCCCCACCAGCTCACGTTCAGCGCGCAACTCGGAGCGCAGCTCATTGTTCTCGTGCTCGTGAATCCGAGCGATTCGCTGCACGTCCCGATCGTTTCTGACCACATCCCAGACCTCTCCAATCCGAGAGTGCACCAGCACGAGAACGAGCAGAGTGATGCCGCTTAGGCTCAGCAGTGCGAGCTGCAGGGTTTCCATTTATCGCTTCCTTGAGTAGTGGCTGTTCGCCGTTAAGTAAAACGATATGTCTAGTAAAGCTACACGTCTATATTGGCTACTTGTACAGGTAAAGGATTGGTGCAGATCCCGCCTGCGCTTGGCTGGCGCGTGGATAGGAGGGTGAAGGCAATGTGCTATCGTGCAGGGCGCGGATGGCGTGGCCTCAAGAGGAAAGCACTCTCGCAATGGAGATTTTCGACCGCCTGCTTGATACGTATAAATACTTTACATGTCTAGCGCGTGTTGAACGTAATTGAGCAGACACGTAGGATTTCACGACACATCATTCGTCTGGTCGCTACTCGCTGCCAATCATTCAGGGCCCACGATGAAACATAAGCAAAGCATGGATCAAATCCGCTGGGACCTTGCCCTGCGCTACCGCCTGATCGAAACGGTAGTCTGGTGGGAGGGGCGCCTGACCACCAACCACTTGATGCAGTGCTTCGGCATCAGCCGGCAGCAGGCATCGAAGGACATCAACACCTACATCACCGACTATGCCTCGAAGAATCTGGTCTACGACAAGCAGATCAAAGGCTATGTGCCAACCCGGCAGTTCAAACCGTTGTTCATCGACGACAGCGCCAGTGCCTACCTGGACCTGCTCAACCACAACGATGAGCGTGCGCCGCATATCGAAGGGTTGAACCTGGCTTACGCGCACACTGAAGTGTTGAAGGTACCCGATCGCTCTGTGAGGCCCGAGGTGCTGCGGCCACTGCTCAAGGCGTGTCGTGAAAAGCGGCGTCTGGACATCGAGTACGTGTCGTTCAAAACCCCGGAAGTGGAAGGGCGCACCATTGCGCCGCACACGTTGGTGTACACCGGGATGCGCTGGCACGTGCGGGCTTACTGTGAGAAGAACCGGGAGTATCGGGACTTTGTGTTGAGCCGTTTTCGAGGGGAGCCGGAGCTGCTCGACGATCAGACGGAAAATGGTGTCGAGCACGACGTGGAGTGGAACACCAAGATCGATGTGATCTTCAAGCCGGACGAGCGCCTGACGCCAGCGCAACGGTCGATCATTGAAGTGGACTACGCGATGACTGATGGGCAGCTTGTGGTCAAAAGCTCACAAGCATTGGCGAAGTACGTAGTGAAACGATTTCACGTAAATCCCAACCTGCATGACGCCCGCCCTGAAGCCCAGCAGTTGGTGTTGGCGAACCGGGCTGAGTTGAAACTCTGGCTGAGCCTGGACTAAAGACGTCCTTTGTCGACCTGACGGTTTTGCACATCGAGCGAAGACGGCCGGTGATGATCTGGTGGAGTGAGCATATCCAGGAAGCAGCGACGGGTAATCTGTCAGTGTCAGCTATCCAGAAAAATCGGCACAGGGAGGTCGTTTAGATCCGCTGACACAGCCTCGAAGCCTTCTCTTGAGGCTTGGCGGCTTTGACTTTGAGGTCAGAGAGGCGGGTGGCTTGAGCGCGCATGGGGTATTCCAAGAGCGGTTTCGGTATTGCAAAAAATTGCCAGTAGATGGCTTGGAATACCGAATCTCGTGGATCCTGCTGGACGCTTTCGGACCCTGATGGCGCTGAAAGCCGCGTATTTACTGGGTTTCAGGCACAAAAAAGACGTCCGTGGACGTCTTTGTTTGATAATTTGGTGGAGCCGGGGGGATTTGAACCCCCGTCCGCCAGTACTCCGCTGTCGGTACTACATGCTTAGCCGTGTCTACTGATTTAATCCGCAGCCGCCCGACGGGCAGGGTGCTTTGGATGAGTTGTGTAAGTTTTAGTCACTTCGCCCACAACGTGCTACGCGACGATCCTGTTCTGTATGACAATCAGTTCGGGTTTACAGGCATCCCCTAGTGATTGCTGGAGCCGAAGCTACCAGAAGCAACGGGTCAAGAGACCGCATTAAGCGGCCAGCTTGTACTCCGCGCCGTAGTTTTCGTCATTGGCAACTATAAAAGTTGCAACAGTGGATTTACGAGTTCTGTTACCAACTCGGCATGCACCTAGAGTTTCGCTACCGGCGTCGAATCCTAATCGGCCCCACACTAGCTCTTGGCTAACGCACCTTACGGTACGTGAGGCGGAGTATACGCCATTGCGCGGGCGACGTCGACTGCCGGCCCGGTCGCCCGCTTTCTGGCCTCACGCGCCGCTGCCACCGCCGCTGGTGCCGCTGCCTTTCTCGGTTTTTTCCAGGCGCTCCAGCACTTTGCTGGTGATGGCGATGCATTCCTTGGTGTCGCCCGCGGCCTGGGCAGCCTTGGCTTTGTCGACGTGCTCGGTGATGGCCTTGTCCAGGCCTTCGGAGGTGGCGCCGGCGGTGGCCATGCTGTCGTCGATCTTTTGCAGGTTGGCCGTGCACAGGTCTTCGGCGGCGAACACCGGTGAAGCCAGCAGGGTGGCGGCCGCGAACAGGGCCGAAAGCGCGGTACCTTTCATGGGAGTCTCCTTCTGGGCCTCTGGAAGGTGGGCCTGTAAGGGTGGACTGCGGGGGATTGGCGCGGGTTCAATCGAGATGATGGCGGGGTGAGATGATGGTGGGGATGGCACCGGCTATGCCGGTGTTCGCGGTGAACCCGCTCCCACATGGAATTGGGTTGGCTCGGGCATGTGCAGTACCGGTGGGAGCGGGCGTGCCCGCGAAACAGGCAGCGCGGTGTATGGCACCGGCAGCGCCGGTGTTCGCGGGCATGCCCGCTCCCACAGGGTCAGATACTGCGGGGGCGGGTGACGCGATCTACAAGGTAGACCAGGCCGTGGTAGTCGATGCCGCTGTGGCTCGATAGGCCAATCTCGCAGGTGCGGCTGGTGGAGATGCCTTCGCTGCAATACTGCACCGCATCCTTCAGGCTACGCAGCGAGTGGGCGTTGAGCTCGGGGGTAGTGAAGCCTTTGTCACCGGCAAAGCCGCAGCAATGTATGCCCTCCGGGATTACCACCTGTTTGCTGCAACGCCGCGCCAGGTCGATCAGCGCCTGGCTTTCGCCAAGGTGCTGGGTGCTGCAGGTCACATGCACGGCCACGGGTTCGTCCTGGGGGGTGAACTCAAGGCGCTCGAGCAGGTGGGTGCGGATGAAGCGCACCGGGTCGTACAGGTCCAGCCGGGTGTCGCTCAGGTCCTGCACCAGGCGCAGGGTGCACGGGCTGGTGTCGCAGTAGATCGGGTCGAGGCCGCCGCGGCTGGCGTGCAGCAGGGCGGCGATCAGTTCCTGGCGTTTGTGTTCGGCCTGCTCGGGGTAACCCTTGGAGGCGAACGGTTGGCCGCAGCACAGGCTGTCGGCGTTGTCGGGGAACACCACCTGATAGCCGGCCTTTTCCAGCAGGGCGCGGGTCTTGTCCAGCAGCGAACTCTGCTCGCGGTCGGCATAGGCCGGGCCCATCACTCGCGAGACGCAGGCAGCCAGGTACACCACCCGAGGGCGGGCGTCGTTGCTGGCCGGGCCGAAGTCCAGCGGGCGCAGGGGTTGTGGCATGGCCGGGGACCACTGTGGCAGGCGGCCTTTGCTGGCTTTGCTCAGCGAGGTGCTCAGGCGGCCCAGGCGTGGAGCGCCGAGCAGCTTGCGGGCGGTGTTGGCGGCGGTCAGGGTCAGGCGCGCGCCAGCCAGGGCGGTGTGGAAGTGTTCGGCCAGCCAGTCGGCGGTTTTTTCGTGCCCGGCGGCCAGGCTGCGCAGTTTTTTCACCAGTTCGCCGGTATTGATACCGACCGGGCAGCGCTGGGCGCACAAGCCGGTGGCGGCGCAGGTGTCGATACCCTGGTACTGGTAGGTCTGCATCAGTTCGCGGGTGTCGAAGCCGGCGCGCTGCCTGGCCTGGATATCACGCCACATGACGATGCGCTGGCGCGGGCTGAGGGTCAGCCCCTTGGACGGGCACACCGGTTCGCAGAAGCCGCATTCGATGCACTTGTCGACGATTTCGTCAGCAGCGGGCAGCGGCTTGAGGTTTTTCAGGTGGATGTCCGGGTCTTCGCTCAGCACCACGTCGGGGTTGAGGATGCCGTTGGGGTCGAGCAGGCGCTTGAGCTTCCACATCAGTTGGTAGGCGTCGTGGCCCCACTCCAGCTCCACGAACGGCGCCATGTTGCGCCCGGTGCCGTGTTCGGCCTTGAGCGAGCCGCCGAACTCCACGGCCACCAGTTGCGCGACGTCGTCCATGAAGGCCTGATAGCGGGCGACTTCCTCGGCACTGTTGAAGCCTTGGGTGAAGACGAAGTGCAGGTTGCCTTCCAGGGCGTGCCCGAAAATGATCGCTTCGTCGTAGCGGTGCTTGTCGAACAGCTGGATCAGGCGGTTGACGCCCTCGGCCAGTTGTTCGACGGGGAAGGTGACGTCTTCGATAATCACCGTGGTGCCGGTCTGGCGTACGGCGCCGACGGCGGGGAAGGTGTCCTTGCGGATCTTCCACAGCTGGTTGTACACGGCCGGGTCCTCGCTGAAGTCCACCTGCTGCTCCAGCGGGAAGTCGGCGATCGAGGCCATCACCTGTTGCAGCTGTTCATGCAGCAGGCTCTGGCTGGCGGCGCGGGACTCGATCAGCAGTGCGCAGGCATTGTTCGACAGGCCTTTTACCCACAGCGGCATGCCGGGCATGTCCTGCACCGAGCGCAGGCTGCGGCGGTCGAGCAGTTCTACCGCAGAAACCGGCTGGCGCTTGAGCACGGTCACCGCGCGGCAGCAGCTTTCCACGCTGGGGAACACCAGCAGGGCGCTGGCCTTGTGCGGGTGGTCGGGCACGGTGTCGTAGGTGACGGCGCTGATGAAGCCCAGGGTGCCTTCGGAGCCGACCAGCAGGTGCTGCAGGATGTCCAGCGGCTGGTCGTAGTCCACCAGAGCGTTCAGTGACAGGCCAGTGGTGTTCTTCAGACGGTATTTGTGCCGGATGCGCTCGGCGAGTGCAGTGTTGGCCCGGGTCTCGCGGCCCAGGCGGGCCAGTGCTTCCAGCAGGTCGGCATGGCTGGTCTCGAACGCAGCGACGCTGGCCGGGTCTTCGCTGTCCAGGCGCGTGCCGTCGGCCAGCACCAGGCGCAGGCCGGCCAGGGTGTGGTAGGTGTTCTGCGCCGTGCCGCAGCACATGCCACTGGCGTTGTTGGCGACGATGCCGCCGATCTTGCAAGCGTTGATCGAGGCCGGGTCGGGGCCGATCTTGCGCCCGAAGGGGGCCAGCCAGGCGTTGGCCTGGGCGCCGATGACGCCAGGCTGCAGGCGGATCTGCTCGCCTTGGCCGCGGATTTCGCGGCCGTTCCAGTTATCGCCCAGCACGATCAGCACCGAGTCGCTGATGGCCTGGCCGGACAGGCTGGTGCCGGCGGCGCGGAAGGTGACCGGCACCCGCTCGCGCTGGGCCAGCTTGATCAGGCCGACCACTTCGTCTTCGGACTCGACGCGCAGCACCAGCTTTGGGATCAGCCGGTAGAAGCTGGCGTCGGTGCCGAAGGCCAGGGTGGAGGTGGGGTCGTCGAAGCGGCGTTCGGCGGGGATCAGGCGCTCGGCATCACGCAGGAACGCGGCGGGCAGGCTCATGCAGTCTCCTCGCGGGGCCGTGGCGTCTGTGCGCCACATGCCCCGGGTCAATCAGGCGGTCGTTCTTGCGGGCGGTCAGGCGCCCAGTTCGCGTACCAGCGAGTCGCGGGTGATTTCGCTGATCGACTTGGCGCCGGTCAGCACCATCGCTACGCGCATTTCCTTCTCGAACAGCTCCAGCAGGTTCTTCACCCCCGCCTGGCCATGCACGGCAAGGGCGTAGAGGAAGGCGCGGCCGATCAGTACGGTATCGGCGCCCAGCGCAATCATGCGCACCACGTCGAGGCCGCTGCGGATGCCGGAGTCGGCGAGGATCTTCAGCTCACCTTTGACCGCATCGGCAATTGCCGGCAGGGCTCGGGCGCTGGACAGCACACCGTCGAGCTGGCGACCGCCGTGGTTGGACACGACGATGCCGTCGGCGCCGAAGCGGACCGCATCGCGGGCATCATCGGCATCAAGGATGCCCTTGATGATCATCGGGCCGTCCCAGAACTCGCGGATCCACTCCAGGTCTTTCCAGGAAATGGACGGGTCGAAGTTGTTGGCCAGCCAGCCGATGTAGTCGGCAAGGCCGGTGGGGTTGCCGCGGTAGGTAGAAATGTTGCCCAGGTCGTGTGGGCGCCCCATCACGCCGACATCCCACGCCCACTCGGGGTGGGTCATGGCTTGCAGCACGCGGCGCAGCGGGCCGTTCTTGCCGCTCATGCCCGAGTGGGCATCGCGGTAGCGGGCGCCGGGTGTGGGCATGTCGACGGTGAACACCAGGGTCCTGACCCCGGCGGCCTTGGCCCGCTCCAGGGCGTTGCGCATGAAGCCGCGGTCCTTGAGCACGTACAGCTGGAACCACATCGGTCGGTCGATGGCCGGGGCCACTTCTTCGATCGGGCACACCGACACTGTGGACATGGTGAACGGAATGCCGTGGGCCGCCGCCGCGCGTGCCGCCTGCACTTCGCCACGGCGGGCGTACATGCCGGTGAGACCGACCGGGGCCAGGGCCACCGGCATGCTCAGGGTTTCGTCGAACAGCTTGGTCTGCAGGCTGAGCTCGGACATGTTCTTAAGCACGCGCTGGCGCAGGGCAATGCTGGCCAGGTCCGAGACGTTGTGGCGCAGGGTGTGCTCGGCGTAGGCGCCGCCGTCGGCATAGTGGAACAGGAAGGGAGGCAGCTTGCGTTGGGCCGCGGCGCGATAGTCGGTAGAGGCAGAAATGATCATGGATTCTCGCAGCGTTGCTTGTGGGGATTGCCGGGCGCGCCATGGCGCCCGGCCCCTTTCACTTTAGTGATGAACCAGCATGCCGGTCAGCCAGTAGGCTTGGATCAGGGTGATCAGGCCGACGATGGTGGCGAAGAACAGGCTGTGCTTGACGGTGAAGCGGAACAGGTCGGATTCCTTGCCGACCAGGCCGGTGGCGGCGCAGGCCACGGCGATCGACTGCGGTGAAATCATCTTGCCGGTCACGCCGCCACTGGTGTTGGCCGCTACCAGCAGGGTGTCGTTGACCCCGATCTGGTGCGCGGTGGTGGCCTGCAGCGAGCTGAACAGGGCGTTGGACGAGGTGTCGGAACCGGTCAGGAACACACCCAGCCAACCAAGGAACGGCGAGAAGAACGGGAACGCGGCACCGGTACCGGCCAGCACCAGGGCCATGGTCGAGGACATGCCCGAGTAGTTGGTGACGAAGGCGAAGGCCAGCACCATGCCGATCGACAGGATCGGCCAGCGCAGCTCCCAGAAGGTTTCCTTGAAAGTGGTCAGACCAGTTTTGAAGTTGATCTTCAGCACGGCCATGGAGATCAGCGCCGAGAGGAAAATTGCGGTGCCGGTGGCAGAGATCGGGTCGAGCTTGAACACCGCTGGCATGGCGGTAGGCGCGGCGACGATCGGTGCAGTCTTGATCACCAGCTGGTCCAGGTGCGGGATAGCGAAGTTGAAGACGAAGTTGTACATCGCGCCGCCGGGGGCGAAGGCCGCCTTGAACGGTTTCAGGGTCCAGATGGTGACCAGCACGGTGAGGATCAGGAACGGCGACCAGGCCTTGAAGATTTCGCCAAAGCTGTAAGGGCTTGGCTGGCTGCCGCTTGGTTGCACCACGGCGGCGCCAACGCTGCCCTTGGCTTCGGCGAATGAACGCTTGGGCTGCCAGACTTTCAGGAACAGGGTGAGGGCGATCAGGCTGGCCAGGGCCGAGGTGATGTCCGGCAGCTCCGGGCCGATGAAGTTCGAGGTGAAGTACTGGGTAACGGCGAAGCTCAGGCCGGCAACCAGGGCGGCAGGCCAGGTTTCCTTCACGCCACGCAGGCCGTCCATCATGAACACCAGCCAGAACGGCACGAACAGCGACAGCAGTGGCAGCTGGCGACCGGTCATGGCGCCGATGTGGAAGGCGTCGATGCCGGTGACCTGGCCGGCCACGATGATCGGGATGCCCAGGGCGCCGAAGGCCACTGGCGCGGTGTTGGCGATAAGGCACAGGCCGGCGGCGTACAGCGGGTTGAAGCCCAGGCCTACCAGCAGCGCGGCAGTGATTGCCACCGGTGCACCAAAGCCCGCCGCACCTTCCAGGAAGGCACCGAAGCAGAAGCCGATCAGCAGTACTTGCAGGCGCTGGTCATCGGTAATCGACAGCACCGAGCTGCGGATCACTTCGAACTGGCCGCTCTTGACCGTGAGTTTGTACAGGAACACCGCGGCAACGATGATCCAGGCAATCGGCCAGAGGCCGTAGAGGAAGCCATAACCCGCGGCGGCGAATGCCATGTCGACAGGCATCTGGAAGGCAAAGATTGCCACCAGGATCGACAGCGCGAGGGTGATGCTGCCGGCCACGTGGCCTTTGAGGCGGAACACGGCGAGGGCAAGGAAGAAGAAGACGATGGGAATGACCGCCGCCAGTGCGGACAGGCCAAGACTACCAAGTGGGCTATAGAGTTGTTGCCAGGTTTGCATATGGGTGGCCCCTAATTGTTGTTGGTCAGGCACTGGCATTGGATAATTGGTAAGACCAATTTACAATGGCTGGGCGCTAGGTTAAAAGCGTCGTCGTGGGTGTGTCAATTTGTCCCGTGCAAAACTTTGGTCGAGTGCCGATGAGCGGGCGCCTGGTGGGCTTGGAAAATCATTGCCTGATGGGTGTTTGCGCGGCCTGGATCGGCGAGAATAGACGCCCCCTGAAATCTGCCGGGGGTTTGTGGAGAGCATGTGATGGTTTTTGATCAGGTCCGCCAACGGCGCCTGTCCGACGACATCGTCGATCGGCTGGAAGGGATGATTCTGGAAGGTACGCTGACCTCGGGGCAGCGGCTGCCGGCCGAGCGCGTCCTCGCCGAGCAGTTCGGCGTGTCCCGCCCGTCACTGCGTGAGGCGATCCAGAAGCTGGTGGCCAAGGGGCTGCTGGTCAGTCGCCAGGGTGGGGGCAATTTTGTCGCCGAGTCCCTGGGGTCCACTTTCAGCGACCCGTTGCTGCAGCTGCTCGAGCACAGTGCCGAGGCGCAGCGTGACCTGCTCGAATTCCGCCATACCCTGGAGGCATCCTGCGCCTACTACGCGGCCCAGCGCGCCACCCAGCCGGACCGCGCGCGGCTCAAGGCGGCCTTCGATGCGCTACAGGACTGCTATGCCAGGGCTGACGAAGTGACCCGGGCGGAGGAGGGGGCGGCCGATGCGCGCTTCCACCTGGCGATTGCCGAGGCCAGTCATAATGCCGTGCTGCTGCACACCATCCGGGGCTTGTTCGACTTGCTCAAGCGCAACGTGGTAACCAACATCGGTGGCATGTACCAGCAACGGACCGAGACTCGGGACATGCTGATAAGCCAGCACCGGGAGCTGTACCTGGCGATAGTCGAGGGCAGGGCGGAGGAAGCGCGGGAAGTGTCCAGCCGGCACATTCTGTATGTGCAGGAGGTGCTGGAAGAGGCGCATGAAGAGGCGCAGCGGGTGGCGCGGGCGGAGCGGCGTAGCGGGCGCTGAGATTGGTGTTGGATTCTTCGCAGGCTTGCCTGCTCCCACAGGATATGCGCCGAGCCTGAAGGTGGCGCGATAACTGTGGGAGCGGGCGAGCCCGCGAAGAGGCCGGAACAGGCTAAGGAGTTATTACTCTTCTTTGCCCTTGTTCCGCACAGCCCGCTGCAGCTCGCGGTTGGAATCACGCTCGCGCATGGTGTCGCGCTTGTCGAATTCCTTCTTGCCCTTGCCCAGTGCAATTTCGCACTTGATCAGGTGCTTGCTCCAGTACAGCGCCAGGGCCACGCAGGTGTAACCCTTTTGCGCCACGGCCGCTTCCAGGCGCTCGAGCTCGCGCTTGTTCAGCAGCAGCTTGCGGGTGCGAATGGGGTCGGCGATGACGTGGGTGCTGGCCGTGGTCAGCGGGGTGATGTGGCTGCCGAACAGCCAGGCCTCACCGTCCTTCAGCAGCACGTAGCTGTCAGTCAGGTGCGCCTTGCCGGCTCGCAGGCTTTTTACTTCCCAGCCGGACAGGACCAGCCCGGCCTCGAACTTGTGTTCGATGAAGTAATCGTGTCGCGCTTTCTTGTTTTGCGCGATGGTCCCGGTCGGATGTTTTTTTTGCTTAGCCATAGGGGCGGCATTATAGGCAAGTCGGTGCGTCGTCCGCTATGGGATTTCGGTGTGCTTGAGCCACTGCAATGAATACCGGACAATACCGGCGCTGTCATAGCTACAGAAAATGTTTTCGGCGCGCTGCGAAGCAACGCCACCCAGCCCTGGAAGTGACGCCTGGATGACTACCCATATTCAACGCTCCGCCCTGCTGCCATACCCCGCCCAGGCGCTGTATGACCTGGTCAATGATGTCGCCAGCTACCCGGAATTTCTGCCTTGGTGCTCCGATTCCACGGTACTGGAAGCCAACGACACGCACATGCGCGCCAAGCTCGAAGTGGCCAAGGGTGGCATGAGCCAGCACTTCGTCACGCGCAACGTGCTGGTGCCGGGGCAGTCCATCGAGATGAACCTGGAAGAGGGGCCGTTCACCCAACTGCATGGCTTGTGGGTGTTCAAACCGTTGGGTGACAAAGCCTGCAAGATCAGCCTCGACCTGTCGTTCGACTACGCGGGGCCGCTGGTGCGCGCAACCCTGGGGCCGCTGTTCAACCAGGCGGCCAATACGCTGGTGGATGCGTTCTGCCAGCGCGCCAAGCAGCTGAATGCCTGATTGAAAAAACGGCAACAAAAAAGCCCGGACCAGGTCCGGGCTTTTTTGTGTCTGCTCGCCGCTTATTGAGGCGAGGTTTCCAGCGGGGCCGGCGTCGGGACCGGGGTGGTCTCGATAGTGTCGATCTCACGCTGGATGGATTCTTCCACCGAGCCTGGCTTGGCCGGTTTTTCTTCAGGCTGCACGGTTGGCTGCTCAGGCTGGTTGGCCGGGCTGACCGTGGTGTCGCCGCTGCCACCGAGGATTTCCTGGTCGCGGCTGACGCCTGGCATGAAGTCGCCAGACAGGCTGACCAACTGGTCGCTTTCGTTGAAGAACACGCTCATGCGTTCTTGCTGACGTTTACCGCCGCCTGGCTGCAGGCTGTACAGGTAATCCCAACGGTTGGTGTTGAAGGTGTCCTGGATCAGCGGATTGCCCATGATAAACCTTACTTGCCGGCGGGTCATTCCGGGGCGCAATTGGTCTATCATGTCTTGCGTAACGACATTGCCCTGCTGGATGTCGATTTTGTAAACCCCGGGAAACGAGCAACCGGCGAGTGCGAGCAGTCCCACTAGGGTGAGGCTGGTTAGCAAGAGCTTGGTGTTTTGCATCGGTGGGCGACTTCCACTATCTTGGCTGGACAACGTAAACCCCGATCATACCCGTATTAAGAGAAGCTGCGAAGCAGCATCGGCGAGAAAGCTGACCATGGTTGAAAATAGCGAATTGCGCAAAGCCGGTCTCAAGGTGACCCTGCCTCGAGTCAAGATCCTTCAGATGCTCGACTCCACAGAGCAGCGTCACATGAGCGCCGAGGATGTTTACAAGGCGCTGATGGAGGCTGGCGAGGATGTGGGCCTGGCCACCGTCTATCGCGTACTGACCCAGTTCGAAGCGGCGGGTCTGGTGGTTCGCCACAACTTCGACGGCGGTCATGCGGTGTTCGAACTGGCCGATGGCGGTCACCACGACCATATGGTCAACGTGGAGACCAGTGAAGTCATCGAGTTCATGGATGCCGAGATCGAGAAGCGCCAGCGTGAGATCGTGGCCGAGCATGGCTACGAGCTGGTGGACCACAATCTGGTCCTGTACGTACGTAAAAAGAAGTAACGATTTTTATCGCTATGGATGGCAAAGGCGACCTTCGGGTCGCCTTTGTGCTTTCTGGGGCTGGAAGATGTGTTGTCGGCGCTGGCCCCTTCGCGGGCGCGCCCGCTCCCACAGGTACGCTACAGATTTCAGATCCGGTGAATATCCTGTGGGAGCGGGCGTGCCCGCGAATTGTCCTGAAAAATGAGGGCTCAGGCCTTGCCGCTAACCACCATCTTGCGCGCATGGGCCAGGGACTCCTTGGTCAGGTCGATGCCGCCGAGCATCCGCGCCACTTCCTCCACTCGCTCGCGTTTACCCAGGCTGGCCACGGCAGTGTGGGTGGTGTCGCTGTTGCGCACCTTGTGCACGAACAGGTGGTGATGCCCCTGTGCCGCCACCTGCGGCAGGTGGGTCACGGTCAGCACCTGGCCACGTTCGCCCAGGCGGCGTAGCAATTGGCCGACGATTTCGGCAGTAGGCCCGCCGATACCGACGTCGACTTCGTCGAACACCAGGGTGGGAATGCGCGAGGTCTGCGCGGTAATCACCTGGATTGCCAGGCTGATGCGCGACAGTTCGCCACCTGAAGCCACCTTGGCCAGGCCCTTGAGCGGTTGGCCGGGGTTGGCGCTGACCAGTAGCTCGATCTGCTCCAGGCCATGAGGGGAAAGGTCTGCTCCCTCATTGGGGGTAAGGGCGATGCAGAAGCGCCCCCCGGGCATGCCCAGGCGCTGGATCTCCTGCTCGACGGCCACCGCCAGTTGCTGGGCGGCCTGCTGGCGCAGTGCGCTGAGTTCGCGAGCCTTTTCTTTATAGTGCTGAGCGAAAGCGGCCAGCTCCTCACCCAGGCGCTCGATCGACTCGTCACTGGCGTTCAGGCCCTCCAGCTCTTCCATCAACTGCTGCTGCAGATGGGGCAGCTCGGTAGGGTGCACCCGGTGTTTGCGCGCCAGCGTGTAGATAGTGTCGAGGCGTTCTTCCAATGCCTGCAGGCGCATGGGGTCGGCATCGAAGTTGTCGAGGAAACGGTTGAGTTCGCCCACGGCTTCCTCGACCTGGATCTGCGCACTGGCGATCAGGTTGGCCGCTTCGCCCAGTGCCTTTGGCGAATTGGTGGCGGCACCCAGGCGGTTGAGGCTGGAGGTGAGGGCGCTGAGCACATTGCCAGAATCGCTTTCGCTGCACTGGTCGATGACCTGGCGGCAGATGCCGAACAGGGCTTCGGCGCTGGTCAGGTTCTTGTGTTCCTGCTCCAGCTGCTCCAGCTCGTGTTCGCCCAGGCCAAGATTGTCCAGTTCCTCCAGCTGGTAGCTCAGCAGCTGATGGCGGGCGCGCTGCTCATCGCCGGAGTTGGCCAGGCGCTCCAGCTCCAGGCGGGTCTGGTTCCAGCGCTTGGCCGCCAACTGTACCTGGCGGGCCAGGTCGACGGCGCCGGCATACTCGTCGAGCAGGCGACGGTGGGTGTCGGTCTTGAGTAGCGACTGGTGCTCGTGCTGGCTATGGATATCGATCAGCAGCTCGCCCAGCGCCTTGAGGTCGCCGAGCGGGCATGGCGTGCCATTGATATAGCCGCGGCTGCGGCCTTCGGCGGTGATCACCCGGCGCAGGATGCACAGGCCGTCGTTGTCCAGGTCGCGCTCGGCCAGCCAGGCATGCGCCTCGGGAATGTCCACCAGATCGAAGGTGGCGAGGATGTCTGCCTTGTCCGTGCCGGGGCGCACCACGCCGCTGTCGGCCCGGTCGCCCAATGCCAGGCCGAGGGCGTCGAGCATGATCGACTTGCCGGCACCGGTCTCGCCGGTGATGACGGACATGCCGCGGGCGATTTCGAGGTCGAGGTGCTCGACGATGGCGTAGTTGTGAATGGACAGGTGCACCAGCATGGGGGCGGCTCCCGAAAGTCAGGTCTGGTTATTTATACAGTACTTTTTTCAGGCCTGCCAATGCCCCCTGGCAGATTCTGTTGCAGCCGGGAAAACCACCTTGCCCCTTGAAGCTGGTTTTTCCGGCCCCATATAGCCGACATCCAAGGCGAGCCTGGCTCGCAGTCCACAAAATTGCGCAGGAGAGACCCCATGGCTGACGAACAGCTGAACGAAAAAGACCTTAACGTTGAAGAAACCGGTGCAGAACCCGCTGCTGATGCCCGTGTTCTGGAACTCGAGGAACAGCTGGCCGCTGCCAAGGACCAGTCGCTGCGCGCCGTAGCCGACTTGCAGAACGTGCGTCGTCGCGCCGAACAGGATGTCGAGAAAGCCCACAAGTTTGCCCTGGAGAAATTCTCCAGCGACCTGCTGCCGGTGATCGACAGCCTGGAGCTGGCCCTGGCTCACTCCAGCGCGGAAGACGAGCACGTCAAGCAGATCCGTGAAGGTGTCGAGCTGACCCTGAAGATGTTCCAGGACACCCTCAAGCGCTACAACCTCGAAGCGGTCGACCCGCATGGCCAGCCGTTCAACCCTGAGCACCACCAGGCGATGGCCATGCAGGAAAACGCCGAGGTAGAGCCGAACAGCGTGCTGAACGTGTTCCAGAAAGGCTACCTGCTCAATGGCCGCCTGCTGCGCCCCGCCATGGTGGTGGTCAGCAAGGCGCCGAGCGCGCCACAACCCTCGATCAATGAGAAGGCTTGAAATCCTCCGGGGCATCCCCATCTAGGTGTCAAGCGTTCAAGTATTACCGCAGTTGGCCAAAGTAGTCGCTGCTACCAAATTCAAAGTTTCGGGAGAGTCAAACATGGGCAAAATCATCGGTATCGACCTGGGGACCACCAACTCGTGCGTCTCCGTTCTGGAAAACGGTAACGTCAAGGTCATTGAAAACGCCGAAGGCGCGCGTACTACCCCTTCGATCGTGGCCTACGCCAACGACGGCGAAATCCTGGTCGGTCAGTCGGCCAAGCGCCAGGCTGTCACCAACCCGCACAACACCCTGTTCGCAGTGAAGCGCCTGATCGGCCGCCGCTTCGAAGAAGATGTCGTGCAGAAAGACATCAAGCTGGTGCCTTACAAGATCGTCAAGGCCGGCAACGGCGACGCCTGGGTACAGGCCAGTGGCAAAGACATGGCGCCGCCGCAAATCAGCGCCGAAGTCCTGAAGAAAATGAAGAAGACCGCCGAAGACTACCTCGGCGAGCCAGTGACCGAAGCGGTCATCACCGTTCCGGCGTACTTCAACGACAGCCAGCGCCAGGCTACCAAGGATGCCGGTCGCATCGCTGGCCTGGACGTGAAACGCATCATCAACGAGCCGACTGCCGCTGCACTGGCTTACGGCATGGACAAAGCCAAGGGCGACCACACTGTCATCGTTTATGACCTGGGTGGCGGTACCTTCGACGTTTCGGTCATCGAAATCGCCGAAGTCGACGGTGAGCACCAGTTCGAAGTACTGGCTACCAACGGCGACACCTTCCTGGGTGGCGAAGACTTCGACATGCGCCTGATCGACTACCTCGTCGACGAGTTCAAGAAAGAGTCCGGCATGGACCTGAAGAACGATCCGCTGGCACTGCAGCGTCTGAAAGAAGCCGCTGAAAAGGCCAAGATCGAACTGTCCTCCGCTCAGTCGACCGACGTGAACCTGCCGTACATCACTGCAGACGCTACCGGTCCGAAGCACCTGAACGTGAAGATTTCCCGTGCCAAGCTGGAATCGCTGGTCGAAGACCTGGTTGCCCGTACCATCGAGCCTTGCCGCATCGCGCTGAAGGACGCCGGCATCGATGCCAGCAAGATCGACGACGTGATTCTGGTTGGTGGCCAGACCCGTATGCCGCTGGTACAGAAAGCCGTTGCCGACTTCTTCGGTAAAGAAGCCCGCAAGGACGTCAACCCGGACGAAGCCGTGGCCATGGGTGCTGCCATCCAGGGCGCCGTGCTGGCCGGTGACGTGAAAGACGTACTGCTGCTGGACGTCAGCCCGCTGACCCTGGGTATCGAAACCATGGGTGGCGTGATGACTTCGCTGATCGAGAAGAACACCACCATCCCGACCAAGAAGTCGCAGGTGTTCTCGACTGCCGACGACAACCAGGGCGCTGTGACCATTCACGTGTTGCAGGGTGAGCGCAAGCAGGCTGCCCAGAACAAGTCGCTGGGCAAGTTCGACCTGGCTGACATTCCGCCAGCACCACGTGGTGTGCCGCAGATCGAAGTAACCTTCGACATCGACGCCAACGGCATCCTGCACGTCAGCGCCAAGGACAAAGCCACCGGCAAGTCGCAGTCGATCGTGATCAAGGCCAACTCCGGCCTGTCGGACGAAGAAATCGAGCGCATGGTGCGTGACGCCGAGGCCAACGCCGAGGAAGACCGCAAGTTCGAAGAGCTGGCCGCTGCCCGTAACCAGGGTGACGCGCTGGTTCACTCGACTCGCAAGATGGTCGCTGACGCCGGTGACAAGGTTACCGCGGAAGAGAAAACCGCCATCGAGGCTGCCGTTGTTGCCCTGGAAGCTGCTGTCAAAGGCGACGACAAGGCTGCCATCGACGCCAAGGTCGAAGAGCTGTCCAAGGTTTCGGCACCGGTTGCCCAGAAGATGTACGCCGAGCAGTCGGCCGAACAGCCTCAGGGTGGCGCCCAGCAGGCCGAGCCGGAAGCCAAGCACGATGACGTGGTTGACGCCGAGTTCGAAGAAGTGAAAGACAACAACAAGCAGTAATCCCTGCATGTTGTCGGCCGGTTCACCGCCGTTTGGCGGTGAGCTGGTAGGATGTCACCGCGCGGGGGCTTGCTCCCGCGTTGGCGTATCTGGAATTCGAGAATTTTTACAGCATCTGTCAGTGGCCCTGTGGGCAAAGGCAGGTGCTGATGGCGCGGCGTAGATGCCAGACGCCCAACAAGGTGCAAATGACCTATGTCCAAGCGTGATTATTATGAGGTACTGGGTGTCGAGCGCGGCGCCAGCGAATCAGACCTCAAGAAGGCTTACCGTCGCCTGGCGATGAAGTACCACCCGGACCGCAACCCGGGCGACAAAGAGTCGGAAGACAAGTTCAAGGAGGCCAACGAGGCCTACGAAGTGCTGTCTGACGCCAGCAAGCGTGCGGCGTTCGACCAGTACGGTCATGCGGGTGTGGACCCGAGCATGGGTGGCGGTGGTGCCGGTTTCGGCGGTGCCAACTTCTCCGACATCTTCGGCGATGTGTTCAGCGACTTCTTCGGTGGCGGTCGCGGTGGTTCGCGTGGCGGCGCCCAGCGTGGCAGCGACCTGCGCTACACCCTGGAACTCAACCTGGAAGAAGCAGTGCGTGGCACCACGGTCAGCATTCGCGTGCCCACGCTGGTCAACTGCCAGCCGTGCGACGGCTCCGGTGCCAAGAAGGGCTCGACCCCGTCCACCTGCCCGACTTGCGGTGGTATTGGCCAAGTGCGCATGCAGCAGGGTTTCTTCTCGGTGCAGCAAACCTGCCCGCGCTGCCATGGCCAGGGCAAGATCATTACCGACCCCTGCACCTCGTGCCATGGCGAAGGCCGTGTCGAGGAATACAAGACGCTGTCGGTCAAGGTGCCGGCCGGTGTCGATACCGGCGACCGCATCCGTTTGTCGGGCGAGGGCGAGGCCGGTACCCATGGTGGCCCGACTGGCGACCTGTATGTGGTGATCAACGTGCGCGAGCACGAGATCTTCCAGCGTGATGGCAAGCACCTGTACTGCGAAGTGCCGATCAGCTACACCGATGCCGCCCTGGGCGGCGAGCTGGAAGTGCCGACCCTCGATGGCCGGGTGAAGCTGAAGATCCCGGAAGGCACCCAGACCGGCAAGCAGTTCCGTCTGCGTGGCAAGGGTGTTGCCCCGGTGCGTGGTGGTGGTGCCGGTGACCTGCTGTGCCGTGTGGCGGTGGAAACCCCGGTCAACCTCAGCCGCCGCCAGCGCGAGCTGCTCGAAGAGCTGCGTGATTCGCTGGAAGGCGACAGCTCCCACTCGCCCAAGGCTAATGGCTGGTTCGATGGCGTGAAGCGCTTCTTCGGCGATCTCTGACAAGGAAATGGCTATGCGACGTATTGCAGTGATGGGCGCGGCAGGGCGAATGGGCAAGACCCTCGTCGAAGCCGTGCAGCAACAGGCCCCGCAGGCGGGCCTGACGGCGGCGATCGACCGCCCGGACAGCTCGCTGGTGGGGGCTGATGCCGGTGAGCTGGCGGCCCTGGGCCGTATCGGTGTGCCGATTTCCGACGACCTGGCCAAGGTGGTCGACGAGTTCGACGTGCTGATCGACTTCACTCACCCTTCGGTGACCCTGAAGAACCTGGCGTTCTGCCGCAAGGCAGGCAAGGCCATGGTCATCGGTACCACGGGCTTCACTCCGGAAGAGAAGCAGCAACTGGCCGAAGCAGGCAAGGAAATCCCGATCGTCTTCGCCGCCAACTTCAGCGTCGGCGTCAACCTGTGCCTGAAGCTGCTGGATACCGCGGCGCGCGTGCTGGGTGACGATGTGGATATCGAAATTCTCGAAGCGCACCACCGGCACAAGGTCGATGCGCCGTCCGGCACTGCGCTGCGCATGGGGGAGGTGGTTGCCCAGGCGCTGGGTCGCAACCTGCAGGAAGTGGCCGTGTATGGCCGCGAAGGGCAGACCGGTGCGCGTGAGCGTCAGACTATCGGCTTCGCCACCGTGCGTGCCGGTGATGTGGTGGGTGACCATACCGTGTTGTTCGCCGCCGAAGGCGAGCGCGTCGAGATTACCCACAAGGCCTCCAGTCGCATGACCTTTGCCAAGGGGGCCGTGCGTGCGGCGCTGTGGCTGGACGGGCGCGAGCCTGGGCTGTATGACATGCAGGATGTGCTCGAGCTGCGTTAAGCAGTTCGAGCGGTGCTGACTTCTTCGCGGGCTTGCCCGCTCCCACAGGAGCTTCACAATCCGTGTGGGAGCGGGCAAGCCCGCGAAGAAGCCAGCACCGATGTCAGCCTGTCGCATTGATATGTTTTTAGAGACACATCTGCGGTAGACCGAAAACGCACTTTTCTGTAAGCTACAGCTTTAGTGTGTCCACTAAAAGCGCGCAGCGAATTGAATTCAGCACATGAAAGCGGGGTGACGTGTCCATACGTCACTCCGCTTTTTTGCAACCTGCGATCGCCCTTTCATGCTTGATTTACGGGAGGTCTTCTTGACAAAGCCAGCCATACTCGCCCTTGCCGACGGCAGTATTTTCCGCGGTGAAGCTATCGGTGCCGACGGTCAGACCGTTGGTGAGGTGGTATTCAACACCGCTATGACCGGCTACCAGGAAATCCTTACAGACCCTTCCTACGCGCAGCAAATCGTTACCCTGACCTACCCGCACATCGGCAACACCGGTACTACCCCGGAAGACGCCGAGTCGAACCGTGTCTGGTCCGCTGGCCTGGTCATCCGTGACCTGCCGCTGCTGGCCAGCAACTGGCGCAACACCCAGTCGCTGCCTGAGTACCTCAAGGCCAACAACGTCGTCGCCATTGCCGGCATCGACACCCGTCGCCTGACCCGAATCCTGCGTGAAAAGGGCGCTCAGAACGGTTGCATCCTCGCCGGTGACAACATCAGCGAAGAAGCCGCCATCGCCGCTGCACGCGCCTTCCCGGGCCTGAAGGGCATGGACCTGGCCAAGGTCGTTTCCACCAAGGAACGCTACGAGTGGCGCTCCAGCGTGTGGGAACTGAAGACCGACAGCCACCCGACCATCGAAGCCGCTGATCTGCCATACCACGTAGTGGCCTTCGACTACGGCGTCAAGCTGAACATCCTGCGCATGCTGGTTGCCCGTGGCTGCCGCGTGACCGTGGTGCCGGCCCAGACCCCGGCCAGCGAAGTGCTGGCACTCAACCCGGACGGCGTGTTCCTGTCCAACGGCCCTGGTGACCCCGAGCCGTGCGACTATGCCATCCAGGCGATCAAGGACATCCTCGAGACCGAGATCCCGGTATTCGGCATCTGCCTCGGCCACCAGCTGCTGGCCCTGGCTTCCGGCGCCAAGACCGTGAAAATGGGCCACGGCCACCACGGTGCCAACCACCCGGTCCAGGACCTGGACACCGGTGTGGTCATGATCACCAGCCAGAACCACGGCTTTGCCGTTGACGAGGCCACCCTGCCGGGCAACGTCCGCGCCATCCACAAGTCGCTGTTCGACGGCACCCTGCAGGGTATCGAGCGTACCGACAAGAGCGCGTTCAGCTTCCAGGGCCACCCTGAAGCGAGCCCAGGCCCGACCGACGTCGCGCCACTGTTCGATCGTTTCATCGATGCCATGGCCAAGCGCCGCTGAGCATCCTGCTTCAAGGCCCCGGGCCGGCTTGCGCCGCGCCCGGAAGCGCCTGACCCAGATTGTTCAAAGCGGCTTGCCGACTGACCCCGGATTTGAGTGACAACCATGCCAAAACGTACAGACATCAAAAGCATCCTGATTCTCGGCGCTGGCCCGATCGTGATCGGCCAGGCCTGCGAATTCGACTACTCCGGCGCTCAGGCCTGTAAAGCCCTGCGCGAGGAAGGTTTCCGCGTCATCCTGGTGAACTCCAACCCGGCCACCATCATGACCGACCCGGCCATGGCCGACGCCACCTACATCGAGCCGATCAAGTGGCAGTCGGTGGCCAAGATCATCGAGAAAGAGCGCCCGGACGCACTGCTGCCGACCATGGGTGGCCAGACTGCACTGAACTGCGCCCTGGACCTGGAGCGCCACGGCGTCCTGGAAAAGTTCGGCGTGGAAATGATCGGTGCCAACGCCGATACCATCGACAAGGCCGAAGACCGTTCGCGCTTCGACAAGGCGATGAAGGACATCGGCCTGGAGTGCCCGCGCTCCGGTATCGCCCATAGCATGGAGGAGGCCAACGCCGTCCTCGAGCGCCTGGGTTTCCCGTGCATCATCCGTCCGTCGTTCACCATGGGCGGCACCGGCGGTGGTATCGCCTACAACCGTGAAGAATTCGAAGAAATCTGCGCCCGTGGTCTGGACCTGTCGCCGACCAAGGAACTGCTGATCGACGAATCGCTGATCGGCTGGAAGGAATACGAGATGGAGGTGGTCCGCGACAAGAAGGACAACTGCATCATCGTCTGCTCGATCGAGAACTTCGACCCGATGGGCGTGCACACCGGTGACTCGATCACCGTTGCCCCGGCGCAGACCCTGACCGACAAGGAATACCAGATCATGCGCAACGCCTCGCTGGCGGTGCTGCGTGAAATCGGTGTTGAAACCGGCGGTTCCAACGTGCAGTTCGGTATCTGCCCGAACACTGGCCGCATGGTCGTGATCGAGATGAACCCGCGCGTTTCGCGTTCCTCGGCGCTGGCCTCCAAGGCCACCGGCTTCCCGATCGCCAAGATTGCTGCCAAGCTGGCTGTCGGCTACACCCTCGACGAGCTGCAGAACGACATCACCGGCGGCCGTACCCCGGCGTCCTTCGAGCCGTCTATCGACTACGTCGTCACCAAGCTGCCGCGTTTCGCCTTCGAAAAATTCCCGAAAGCCGACGCCCGCCTGACCACCCAGATGAAATCCGTGGGTGAAGTCATGGCCATCGGCCGTACCTTCCAGGAGTCCCTGCAGAAAGCCCTGCGCGGCCTGGAAGTCGGTGCCTGCGGCCTCGACCCGAAAGTCGACCTGGCCAACCCTGAGGCCAGCAGCATTCTCAAGCGCGAGCTGACCGTACCGGGCGCCGAGCGCATCTGGTACGTGGCCGACGCCATGCGTGCCGGCATGACCTGCGAACAGATCTTCGACCTGACCGGCATCGACATGTGGTTCCTGGTGCAGATGGAAGACCTGATCAAGGAAGAAGAGAAGGTCAAGACCCTGGCCCTGTCATCGATCGACAAGGACTACATGCTGCGTCTCAAGCGCAAGGGCTTCTCTGACCAGCGTCTGGCCAAGCTGCTGGGCATCACCGACAAGAACCTGCGCCGTCACCGCCACAAGCTGGAGGTGTTCCCGGTGTACAAGCGTGTCGACACCTGTGCTGCCGAGTTCGCCACCGACACCGCCTACCTGTACTCCACCTACGAGGAAGAGTGCGAGGCCAACCCGTCGACCCGCGACAAGATCATGATCCTGGGTGGCGGCCCTAACCGTATCGGCCAGGGTATCGAGTTCGACTACTGCTGCGTACACGCTGCACTGGCGCTGCGTGAAGACGGTTACGAGACCATCATGGTCAACTGCAACCCGGAAACCGTCTCCACCGACTACGATACCTCCGACCGCCTGTACTTCGAGCCGCTGACCCTGGAAGACGTGCTGGAAGTGTGCCGCGTCGAGAAGCCGAAGGGCGTGATCGTTCACTACGGCGGCCAGACCCCGCTGAAACTGGCGCGTGCCCTGGAAGAAGCCGGCGTACCGATCATCGGTACCAGCCCGGACGCCATTGACCGCGCCGAAGACCGCGAGCGCTTCCAGCAGATGGTTCAGCGCCTGAACCTGCTGCAGCCGCCAAACGCTACCGTGCGCAGCGAAGAAGAAGCCATCAGCGCTGCTGGCGGCATCGGCTACCCGCTGGTTGTGCGTCCGTCCTACGTGCTGGGCGGCCGTGCCATGGAAATCGTCTACGAACTGGATGAGCTCAAGCGCTACCTGCGTGAAGCTGTGCAGGTGTCCAACGACAGCCCGGTACTGCTGGACCACTTCCTCAACTGCGCCATCGAGATGGACGTGGACGCGGTGTGCGACGGCACCGACGTGGTAATCGGCGCGATCATGCAGCACATCGAGCAGGCCGGCGTTCACTCCGGTGACTCCGCGTGCTCGCTGCCACCTTACTCGCTGAGCAAGGAAGTGCAGGACGAAGTCCGCGTACAGGTCAGGAAGATGGCTCTGGAGCTGGGCGTGGTCGGCCTGATGAACGTGCAGCTGGCCCTGCAGGGCGACAAGATCTACGTGATCGAAGTCAACCCGCGCGCCTCGCGTACCGTGCCGTTCGTGTCCAAGTGCATCGGCACCTCCCTGGCGATGATCGCGGCCCGCGTCATGGCTGGTAAAACCCTGAAAGAACTGGGCTTCACCCAGGAAATCATCCCGAACTTCTACAGCGTCAAGGAAGCCGTCTTCCCGTTCGCCAAGTTCCCGGGGGTTGACCCGATCCTCGGCCCTGAGATGAAATCGACCGGTGAAGTCATGGGTGTCGGCGACAGCTTCGGTGAAGCCTTTGCCAAGGCCCAGATGGGGGCCAGCGAAGTGCTGCCGACTGGCGGTACCGCGTTCATCAGCGTGCGTGACGACGACAAGCCGCAAGTGGCTGGCGTTGCCCGCGACCTGATCGCCCTGGGCTTCGAAGTGGTTGCAACTGCGGGCACCGCCAAGGTTATCGAAGCGGCTGGCCTGAAAGTGCGCCGTGTGAACAAGGTGACCGAAGGTCGTCCGCACGTGGTCGACATGATCAAGAACGATGAAGTGTCGCTGATCATCAACACCACCGAAGGTCGCCAGTCGATCGCCGATTCCTACTCGATTCGTCGCAATGCGCTGCAGCACAAGATTTACTGCACCACCACCATTGCGGCCGGTGAAGCCATCTGCGAGGCGCTGAAATTTGGTCCGGAAAAGACCGTTCGCCGCCTGCAGGATCTGCATGCAGGACTGAAAGCATGAGCATTACCAAGTACCCGATGACCGTCCAGGGCGCTCGCGCCCTGGAAGAAGAGCTGCTGTTCCTGAGCAAGACCGAGCGCCCGCGCCTGAGCCAGGCCATTGGCGAAGCGCGCGAGCTGGGTGACCTGAAGGAAAACGCCGAATACCATGCTGCTCGTGAAGAGCAGGGCATGGTCGAGGCGCGTATCCGCGATATCGAAGGCCGCCTGCAGAACTCGGTGGTGATCGACGTGACCACCATCGCTCACACCGGTAAGGTGATTTTTGGCACCACCGTGGTGCTGGCCAACACCGAGACCGATGACGAAGTGACCTACCAGATCGTTGGCGAAGATGAAGCCGACGTGAAGAAAGGCAAGCTGTCGAGCAGCGCTCCGATTGCCCGCGCCATCATTGGCAAGGAAGAAGGGGATACCGTTGTCGTGAAGACGCCAAACGGTACGGTCGAGTACGAGATTGTCGAAGTCAAGCACATCTGACCGGCGCCTGCGGGCGCCATCCCTCGAAGGGATCCTCTGGCAGCTGGCCCAGGTCTTCTGGGTCGGTGGCTTGTGGGTGTTTCACGTGGGGCTGGTGCCAGCGCTCAAGGTCAGTGGCCTGGCGCCGCTACTGGTGCAGGATATCGCCGGGCAGATCGACCGCTGGTTGATCGGCGTGGCGTTGCTTGGCTTGTTGACCCAGCTGGCAGTGCTGGCAAGGGTGGACGGCCTGGCGGCCTGGTGGCGGCAATTCCGTGGCCAGATGCTGTTGCTCGGCTTCGGCGCCTGTGTGGGGTATTACACCCTGCGCTACGGTATTTCCGTAGGCGAGCGCTGGCAGATGTTCTGCTTCCTGGTGCTGGGCTTCTCCGGCATCGTGCTGGTGGCCCAGCCGGTGCCGGTCAAGGCCCGACGCTAAGCGGCTCGAAAACGCTGGGTCCGCTTTGCGGCCCATCGCCGGCAAGCCAGCTCCCGCAGGTAGGGCGCATGGCTTGAGTTCGATGCGGTCGGTGTGGGAGCTGGCTTGCCGGCGATGGGCTGCAAAGCAGCCCCCATGCCGTTACTTGTAACGGTGGATGTTGGACAGCTGCTTGTTCGGCTGTGGGTTCTTGCGGTAGATCAGGGCTTTCTTGCCGATGGTCTGCACCAGCTCGGCACGGCCGGCCTTGCACAGTTCGGCAATGGTCTCGGCGCGCTCTTCGCGGTCTTCCGAGCGAATTTCGACCTTGATCAGCTCATGGTCGACCAGGGCGCGCTCCAGTTCGGCGATCACGCCCTCATTCAAACCGTTGCCAGCAACGATCAGGACCGGCTTCAGGTCATGACCAATGGACTTGTATTGCTTCTTCTGCTCGTTATTGAGCGGCATAATCTGACCCTTTCCGTCTGATTCTGTAAAATTGACCGGCATTTTACCCGAGGGCCACCGGCTCCGCCCAGTCAATCACGACGCATATCATCGAGGTGCCCCGTGGTACAACGTTCCAAAAGCAGCGCAAACTGGCTGCGAGAGCATTTCAACGATCCTTTTGTGAAACAGGCACAGAAGGATGGCTACCGCTCGCGTGCGAGCTACAAACTGTTGGAGATCCAGGAAAAGGACCGGCTGATCCGCCCAGGCATGAGCGTGATCGACCTTGGTGCTGCGCCTGGTGGCTGGTCGCAGGTGACCAGTCGTCTGATTGGTGGCCAGGGCCGCCTGATCGCGTCCGACATCCTGGAGATGGACTCGATCCCGGATGTAACCTTCATCCAGGGCGATTTCACCCATGATGAAGTGCTGCAGCGCATTCTCGAGGCGGTCGGCGATTCGCACGTAGACCTTGTGATTTCCGACATGGCCCCCAATATGAGTGGTACGCCCGCGGTGGACATGCCGCGGGCCATGTTCCTCTGCGAACTGGCCCTCGATCTGGCAACCCGCGTGCTAAAGCCCGGCGGCGACTTCCTGATCAAGATTTTCCAGGGCGAAGGGTTTGACGTGTACCTGAAGGACGTGCGCAGCAAGTTCGACAAGGTACAGATGCGCAAGCCGTCGTCATCGCGTGACCGTTCCCGCGAGCAGTACTTGCTGGGCCGGGGCTTCAAGGGGGCGTGAAAGGCGGCAAGCGGGGTGGCCGATAGTTATTTCCAATCGGCCGCTGCGTCAGGATCGTCCGAACTTCGTGTAGTCTAGCTTTCACAAAGGGTTACAGACGGTGCCTGCGGCTGCGTAGGTAATGTAGTAAGTTAGGGCGATGAATATCATGCGAGGAACGGCTGCGTCGTGCGCCGACCTCAGAGGGTAGCGAATTGAACGACATGGCAAAGAATCTGATCCTGTGGTTGATCATCGCAGCTGTCCTGGTGACGGTGATGAACAACTTCTCCAGCCCTAACGAGCCGCAGACCCTCAACTATTCCGACTTCATCCAGCAGGTCAAGGATGGCAAGGTCGAGCGTGTGACCGTCGATGGCTACATCATTACCGGCAAGCGCGCCGACGGCGACAACTTCAAGACCGTGCGCCCGGCCATTACCGACAACGGCCTGATCGGCGACCTGGTCGACAACCACGTCATCATCGAAGGCAAGCAGCCTGAGCAGCAGAGCATCTGGACCCAGCTGCTGGTGGCCAGCTTCCCGATTCTGGTGATCATTGCCGTGTTCATGTTCTTCATGCGCCAGATGCAGGGCGGTGCGGGCGGCAAGGGCGGGCCGATGAGCTTTGGCAAGAGCAAGGCGCGCCTGCTGTCCGAAGACCAGGTCAAGACCACCCTGGCCGACGTTGCAGGTTGCGACGAAGCCAAGGAAGAGGTTGGCGAGCTGGTCGAATTCCTGCGTGACCCGGGCAAGTTCCAGCGTCTGGGCGGCCGTATCCCGCGTGGCGTGCTGATGGTCGGCCCGCCCGGTACCGGCAAGACCCTGCTGGCCAAGGCCATCGCCGGCGAGGCGAAGGTGCCGTTCTTCACCATTTCCGGTTCGGACTTCGTGGAAATGTTCGTCGGTGTCGGTGCCAGCCGTGTGCGCGACATGTTCGAGCAGGCCAAGAAGCACGCCCCGTGCATCATCTTCATCGACGAGATCGACGCTGTTGGTCGCCACCGTGGCGCCGGCATGGGCGGCGGTCACGACGAGCGTGAGCAAACCCTCAACCAGTTGCTGGTGGAGATGGATGGCTTCGAGATGAACGATGGTATCATCGTCATCGCGGCTACCAACCGTCCGGACGTGCTCGACCCGGCGCTGCTGCGCCCCGGTCGCTTCGACCGCCAGGTGGTGGTCGGCCTGCCGGACATTCGTGGTCGCGAACAGATCCTCAAGGTGCACATGCGCAAGGTGCCGGTCGGCGAAAACGTCAATCCCGCGGTCATCGCCCGTGGTACCCCCGGCTTCTCCGGTGCCGACCTGGCCAACCTGGTCAACGAGGCCTCGCTGTTTGCCGCGCGCGCCAACAAGCGCCTGGTCGAAATGAAAGAGTTCGAGCTGGCCAAGGACAAGATCATGATGGGCGCCGAGCGCAAGACCATGGTCATGTCCGAGAAAGAAAAGCAGAACACCGCCTACCACGAGGCTGGCCACGCCATTGTCGGTCGCCTGGTGCCCGAGCACGATCCGGTCTACAAGGTATCGATCATTCCGCGCGGTCGCGCCCTGGGCGTGACCATGTTCCTGCCGGAAGAAGACCGCTACAGCCTGTCCAAGCGCGCACTGATCAGCCAGATCTGCTCGCTGTACGGTGGCCGTATTGCCGAGGAAATGACCCTGGGCTTCGACGGTGTCACTACCGGCGCATCCAACGACATCATGCGTGCCAGCCAGATCGCCCGCAACATGGTGACCAAGTGGGGCCTTTCCGAAAAGCTCGGCCCGCTGATGTACGCCGAGGAAGAAGGCGAGGTATTCCTGGGCCGCAGCGCTGCCAGCCAGCACGCCAGCGTTTCCGGCGAAACCGCCAAGCTGATCGACTCGGAAGTGCGCAGCATCATCGACCAGTGCTACGCCACCGCCAAGCAGCTGCTCACCGACAACCGTGACAAGCTCGATGCCATGGCCGAAGCGCTGATGAAGTACGAGACCATCGACGCCGAGCAGATTGACGATATCATGGCCGGCCGTACCCCCCGCGAACCGCGCGACTGGGATGATGACTCCGCTTCGGGCAAGCCTGCCGCCCAGGGTGATCGCCCGGAATCGCCGATCGGCGGTCCAGCGGCTCAACACTAAGGGCATCTATGAGCTCAGTGCAGTACCCGACCCGGTTGCCTTGCGGCAACCGGGTTCTTGATTTGTCGCGTACCCATGTCATGGGTATTCTCAATATCACACCTGATTCCTTCTCCGATGGCGGGCGCTTCAACCAGCGCGACGAGGCATTGCGTCATGCCGAAGCGATGGTTGCCGCAGGCGCCACGCTGATCGACATCGGCGGCGAGTCCACGCGGCCGGGTGCTCGCGCGGTATCGGTGACCGAGGAACTGGAGCGGGTGGCGCCCATGGTCGAGGCGATCAATAGCCGCCTCGATGTGGTTATCTCGGTCGATACCTCCACGCCTGCGGTCATGCGTGAAGCGGCGCGCCTCGGTGCCGGGCTGATCAACGATGTCCGGGCCCTGGAGCGCGATGGTGCCCTGGACGCGGCCGCGGATACCGGCCTGCCGGTGTGCCTCATGCACATGCGCGGCGAGCCGGGTAACATGCAGGACGACCCGCATTACGAAGATGTGACCGTCGACGTTACGCATTATCTTGAGCAGCGAATGGCCGCCTGTGCTGCAGCGGGCATCGACGTTAACAGAATCATTCTTGATCCGGGCTTCGGTTTCGCCAAGACACTGGCGCACAACCTGAGCCTGTTCAAGCACATGGAAGCGCTCTATCGCCTTGGGCGCCCGCTGCTGGTGGGTGTTTCACGAAAGAGCATGATCGGCCTGACGCTGGAACGTCCGGTCGGCGAGCGCTTGTACGGCAGCCTTGCGCTGGCGGCGTTGGCCATGACCAAGGGGGCGAGCATCCTTCGTGTCCATGACGTGGCCGAAACCGTCGATGTAGTGCGCATGATCGCTGCGGTGCAAAACGCCGAATAAGAACATTGGAGCCCCTATGAGCAGAAAATACTTTGGTACCGACGGCATTCGTGGCCGCGTCGGCGAATACCCGATCACGCCTGACTTCATGCTGAAGCTTGGCTGGGCGGCCGGCATGGCCTTCCGCAAGCAAGGCCACTGCCGGGTGCTGGTGGGCAAGGACACCCGTATCTCCGGCTACATGTTCGAGTCCGCGCTCGAAGCCGGCCTGTCCGCGGCGGGTGCCGATGTGATGCTGCTTGGGCCGATGCCGACGCCGGCCATCGCCTACCTGACGCGAACCTTCCACGCTGAAGCCGGCATCGTCATCAGTGCATCGCACAACCCGCACGACGACAATGGCATCAAGTTCTTCTCGGGCCAGGGGACCAAGCTGCCGGACGAAGTCGAGCTGATGATCGAGGAATTGCTCGACCAGCCGATGACCGTGGTCGAGTCGAGCAAACTGGGCAAGGTTTCGCGCATCAACGATGCCGCCGGTCGCTATATCGAATTCTGCAAGAGCAGCGTGCCGAGCAGCACCAGCTTCGATGGCCTCAAGCTGGTTGTCGACTGCGCCCACGGTGCTACCTACAAAGTTGCGCCAAGCGTGTTCCGCGAGCTGGGTGCCGAGGTGACCGTGCTGCACGCCCAGCCCGACGGCCTGAACATCAACGAAGGCTGCGGCTCGACCCACATCGAATCGCTGCAGGCCGCGGTGCTGGTGGGCCATGCCGACCTGGGCATCGCTTTCGACGGTGACGGCGACCGCGTGCTGATGGTCGACCATACCGGCGCCATCGTCGATGGCGACGAACTGCTGTTCATCATTGCCCGCGACCTGCAGGACCGTGGCAAGCTGCAGGGCGGGGTAGTGGGTACGCTGATGAGCAACCTGGGCCTTGAGCTGGCGCTGAAGGACCTGGATATCCCGTTCGTGCGGGCCAAGGTCGGCGACCGTTATGTCATGGCCGAACTGCTGGAGCGTGAGTGGCTGGTCGGGGGTGAAAACTCCGGTCACGTGGTGTGCTGCAACCACACCACCACGGGTGACGCGATCATCGCTGCCCTGCAGGTGCTGATGGCGCTCAAGCGTCGTGGTGAAACCCTGGCCCAGGCCCGTCAGGCCCTGCGCAAGTGCCCACAGGTGCTGATCAACGTGCGCTATGGGGCCAGCAAGGTCGACCCGCTGGAGCACCCGTCGGTCAAGGAAGCCAGCGCCAAGGTGACCGAAGCGTTGGCCGGGCGTGGTCGCGTGCTGCTGCGCAAATCCGGTACCGAGCCGTTGGTGCGGGTGATGGTCGAGGGCGAAGACGAAAGCCAGGTGCGTGCGCACGCTGAAGCGCTGGCCAAACTGGTCGGCGAAGTTTGTGTCTGAAGGCGCTTGCCAGCGCAGATAGGGTTGGGTACTATCTGCGCCCACTTTGACCGACGAGGTAAAGCATGCGTCGCCCCATGGTAGCTGGTAACTGGAAGATGCACGGTACCCGCGCTAGCGTCGCTGAGCTGACCGAAGGCTTGAGAAATCTGGCCTTGCCGAGCGGAGTGGAAGTCGCGGTGTTTCCACCGGCCTTGTTCATCAATCAAGTGATCGATGGTCTGGCAGGTAAGGAAATTACTGTCGGCGCACAGAATTCTGCAGTACAACCCGAACAGGGTGCGCTGACCGGAGAAGTTGCTCCGGAACAGCTGGTTGAAGCAGGTTGCAAGTTGGTGTTGATTGGTCATTCAGAGCGTCGCCAGATCATTGGTGAAAGCGACGAAGTGCTCAATCGCAAGTTTGCGGCGGCCCAGGCCAAAGGTTTGAAGCCAGTGTTCTGCATCGGGGAAACCCTTGAAGAGCGCGAGGCCGGCAAAACGCTCGAAGTTGTCGGGCGTCAACTAAGCAGTATCATCGAAGCATTCGGTGTTAAGGCTTTTGCCAATGCAGTAATTGCCTATGAGCCTGTATGGGCCATCGGCACCGGCCTTACGGCCACGCCACAGCAGGCCCAGGATGTGCATGCCGCCATCCGCGGCCAGCTGGCGGCAGAAGATGCTGAAGTGGCTGCGAAGGTGCAGTTGCTCTACGGCGGCAGCGTGAAGGCGGCCAATGCGGCCGAACTGTTCGGCATGCCGGATATCGATGGGGGGCTCATTGGTGGGGCGTCCCTGAACGCAGACGAATTCGGTGCAATTTGTCGCGCCGCAGGAAACTGAACAAATGCTGGAAACAGTCATCGTTGTTTTTCATCTGTTGGCAGCGCTGTCGCTTGTAGTGCTGGTTCTGTTGCAACAGGGTAAGGGTGCGGAAGCAGGTGCATCTTTCGGCGCGGGTGCTTCAAATACCGTGTTCGGGAGCCAGGGCTCTGCAACGTTCCTGAGTAAATTAACTGCTATACTCGCTGCCACTTTCTTTTTGACAGCACTTGGGTTAGGATACTTCGCGAAGCAACAAGCTCACCAGCTTAGCCAAGCGGGTCTTCCGGATCCAGCAGTGCTAGAAGTGAAAGAGCCGCAGAAACCGGCAGTTAATGATGATGTACCGGTGCTCCAGCAGCAGAAGAGCGAAACCACTCCTGATACGGGTGATGTACCTCCTCCGGCACAAGAGCAGAAGTAACGGGTTTCAAGTAGTAGTATTGCCGAGGTGGTGGAATTGGTAGACACGCAACCTTGAGGTGGTTGTGCCCATAGGGTGTAGGGGTTCGAGTCCCCTTCTCGGTACCAATTAAAGCTTGAGAGCCCGCTTTAGCGGGCTTTCTTGCAGGTGAAGGTTCGGATTTGACCCTCAACAGGGTTCGGTCTTATACTTTTGCCCCAGCTTTGTCGCGGGGTGGAGCAGCTTGGTAGCTCGTCGGGCTCATAACCCGAAGGTCGTTGGTTCAAATCCAGCCCCCGCAACCAGCTTCAGCGGAGCCCCTTTTCAGGGGCTTTTTGCTAACCGAACAGTTTTCGGCGTCGTTGTCCAACGGCGCTTTCAGGGATGGGCGCTTCGCCCATTTTTTATTTGCACAGCATGCACGAGGGGGTTCAGGTGTCGAGCAAGCTAGAACAGTTGCAGGCCTTGTTGGCCCCGGTTGTCGAGGGTCTGGGCTATCAATGCTGGGGGATCGAATACGTTTCCCAGGGTAAGCATTCGGTACTGCGCATCTACATCGACAAGGAAGGCGGCATCCTGGTGGACGACTGCGAAGCGGTCAGCCGTCAGGCCAGCGCAATTCTCGATGTGGAAGATCCGATCAGCAGTGAATACACCCTTGAGGTGTCTTCTCCAGGCATGGATCGCCCACTGTTCACTCTGGAACAGTTTGCCTCGCATGCCGGCGAACAAGTGAAGATCAAGCTGCGCTCACCCTTCGAGGGTCGTCGTAACTTCCAGGGCCTTCTCCGCGGTGTGGAGGAGCAGGACGTGGTGGTCCAGGTGGACAATCAAGAGTTCCTGTTGCCGATCGACTCGATCGACAAGGCCAATATTATTCCCAGTTTTGACTGAGACGTGCCGGGCCCGGCGGACGATCCGGGCCCAATGGCTTGCGCAAGGCGAGGCGTACGATGAGCAAAGAAGTACTGCTGGTTGTTGAATCGGTATCCAACGAAAAAGGTGTACCGCCCGGCGTCATTTTCGAAGCGCTGGAAGTGGCTCTGGCCACTGCAACCAAAAAACGTTTTGAAGACGAAGTCGACCTGCGTGTGGAAATCAACCGCCACACCGGTAGCTACGAGACCTTCCGTCGCTGGACCGTGGTCGATGAAGCCGATCTTGATGATCCGGCGATCGAGACCTGGCTCGACAAGATCAAGGACACCCACCCTGAAGCCAAGGTCGGTGACGTGATCGAAGAGAAGATCGAGTCCATCGAGTTCGGTCGTATCGCCGCCCAGACCGCCAAGCAGGTCATCGTGCAGAAGGTCCGTGAGGCCGAGCGTGCCCAGGTGGTCGATGCCTACCGCGAGCGCGTTGGCGAGATCATCTCCGGTACCGTGAAAAAGGTTACCCGCGACAACGTCATCGTTGACCTGGGCAACAACGCTGAGGCCTTGCTGGCCCGCGAAGACATCATTCCGCGCGAAACCTTCCGCGTTGGCGTGCGCCTGCGTGCGCTGCTGAAGGAAATTCGCACTGAAAACCGTGGCCCACAGCTGATCCTGTCGCGCACCGCGCCACAGATGCTGATCGAGCTTTTCCGCATCGAAGTGCCGGAAATTGCCGAGGGCCTCATCGAAGTCATGGCTGCCTCCCGTGATCCGGGTTCGCGAGCCAAGATTGCCGTCCGCTCCAAGGACAAGCGCATCGACCCGCAAGGCGCCTGCATCGGCATGCGTGGTTCGCGCGTCCAGGCCGTATCCGGGGAGTTGGGTGGTGAGCGTGTGGATATCGTCCTCTGGGACGATAACCCGGCGCAGTTCGTCATCAACGCCATGTCGCCGGCTGAAGTCGCGGCGATCATCGTTGATGAAGATGCCCATGCCATGGACATCGCCGTCGCCGAAGACAACCTGGCCCAGGCCATTGGCCGTGGCGGTCAGAACGTTCGCCTGGCCAGTCAGTTGACCGGCTGGACCCTGAACGTGATGACCGAGAAGGACATCCAGGCCAAGCAGCAGGCCGAAACCGGTGACATCCTGCGCAATTTCATCGATGAACTGGAAGTCGACGAGGAGCTGGCCCAAGTGCTGGTCGACGAAGGCTTCACCAGCCTCGAGGAAATTGCCTACGTACCGTTGGAAGAAATGCTCAACATCGATGGCTTTGACGAGGATATCGTCAATGAGCTCCGCGCTCGGGCCAAGGACCGTTTGTTGACCAAGGCCATCGCTACCGAAGAAAAACTGGCAGACGCCCACCCGGCTGAAGACCTGCTCTCCCTTGAGGGCATGGACAAGGACCTGGCGGCGGAACTGGCGGTGCGCGGCGTGGTTAACCGCGAAGACCTGGCCGAGCAGTCGATAGACGATCTGCTCGACATCGACGGCATCGACGAAGAGCGTGCCGGCAAGTTGATCATGGCCGCCCGAGCCCACTGGTTCGAGTAATTAGGCGCGGCCTGAGGAGAGAAGTGCATGACGCAAGTCACGGTGAAAGAACTGGCCCAAGAGGTCGAGGCACCGGTAGAGCGCCTGCTGCAGCAGATGCGTGAGGCAGGTCTGCCGCACACCGACGCCGGTCAGGTAGTGACCGACAATGAGAAGCAGACCCTGCTGACTCATTTGAAGAGCAGCCACAAGAGCAAGGCGGAAGAGCCGCGCAAGATTACCTTGCAGCGCAAAACCACCAGCACCCTGCGTGTCGCCGGTAGCAAGAGCATCAGCGTAGAAGTACGCAAGAAGAAAGTATTCGTGCAGCGCAGCCCGGAAGAAATCCAGGCTGAGCAGAAGCGTGAGCTGGAAGAGCGCCGCGCGGCTGAAAATGCCGCTCGCGACAAGGTCGAGGCCGAAGTTCGCCAGCGCAACGAAGAGCAGGCTCGCCGTCAGGCCGCCGAAGCCCCGGCTGCCGCCCCTGCGCCTGCTGCCAAGCCTGAGGCGGCACCTGCTGCTGCCCCGGCTCCGGTAGTTGCCGACGCTCCGGCGTCCGAAGACGCCGCAGCCCGTGCTGCCGAGCGCAAGAAGGACGAAGCCCGTCGCAACGAAGGCCGCACCCGTGACGAAGACCGTCGCCGTGGCGAGGCCCCGCGCGTGTCGATCAAGGTCAAGGTCAAGGAGAAGGAAAAGGCTCCGACGCCTCGTGCCGCGCCGCGCACCACCGATGAAGAGAGCGATGGCGTACGCCGTGGCCGCGGTGGCAAGAGCAAGCTGAAGAAGCGCAACCAGCACGGCTTCCAGAACCCGACCGGTCCAGTCATTCGTGACGTGACCATCGGCGAGACCATCACCGTCTCGGAACTGGCCCAGCAGATGTCGGTCAAGGCCGCTGAAGTGGTCAAGTTCATGTTCAAGCTGGGTACCCCGGTCACCATCAACCAGGTGCTCGACCAGGAAACCGCTCAGCTGGTCGCCGAAGAACTGGGCCACAAAGTGACCCTGGTCAGCGATACCGCCCTGGAAGACTCCCTGGCCGAATCGCTGAAATTCGAAGGTGAAGTCGAATCGCGTGCGCCGGTCGTTACCGTCATGGGTCACGTTGACCATGGTAAGACCTCGCTGCTCGACTACATCCGTCGTGCCAAGGTTGCCGCTGGCGAAGCCGGTGGTATCACCCAGCACATCGGTGCCTACCACGTGGAAACCGACCGCGGCATGGTCACCTTCCTCGATACCCCTGGCCACGCTGCGTTCACCGCAATGCGTGCCCGTGGTGCCAAGGCTACCGACATCGTCATCCTGGTGGTGGCGGCGGACGACGGCGTGATGCCGCAAACCCGCGAAGCCGTTCAGCATGCCAAGGCAGCTGGCGTTCCGCTGGTGGTCGCGGTGAACAAGATCGACAAGCCGGGTGCCGACCTCGACCGCATCCGCAACGAGCTGGCCGTCGAAGGCGTGACCTCCGAGGACTGGGGTGGTGATACTCCATTCGTCAAGGTTTCGGCCAAGATGGGTACCGGCGTCGACGAGCTGCTCGAAGCTGTCCTGCTGCAGGCCGAGATTCTCGAACTGACCGCTACCCCGACCGCCCCAGGTCGTGGCGTGGTTGTCGAATCGCGCCTGGACAAGGGCCGTGGCCCGGTGGCGACCATTCTGGTTCAGGATGGTACCCTGCGTCAGGGCGACATGGTCCTGTGCGGTTCCAACTATGGCCGCGTGCGCGCCATGCTCGACGAGAACGGCAAGCCTGTGAAGGAAGCCGGCCCGTCGATCCCGGTCGAAATCCTCGGCCTGGACGGCACCCCGGAAGCCGGTGACGAGCTGTCCGTGGTTGCCGACGAGAAGAAGGCCCGTGAAGTTGCCCTGTTCCGTCAAGGCAAGTACCGCGAGGTCAAGCTGGCCCGTGCTCACGCCGGCAAGCTGGAAAACATCTTCGAGACCATGGGTCAGGAAGAGAAGAAGACCCTCAACATCGTCCTCAAGACCGACGTGCGTGGTTCCCTGGAAGCACTGCAGGGTTCGCTGTCGGGCCTGGGCAACGACGAAGTTCAGGTGCGCGTGATCGGTGGCGGCGTCGGTGGTATCACCGAAAGCGACGCCAACCTGGCGCTGGCTTCGAATGCAGTACTGTTCGGCTTCAACGTGCGTGCCGATGCCGGCGCGCGCAAGATCGTCGAGCAGGAAGGTCTGGATATGCGTTACTACAACGTGATCTACGACATCATCGAAGACGTCAAGAAGGCTCTGACCGGCATGCTCGGCAGCGATGTTCGCGAGAACATCCTGGGTGTTGCCGAAGTCCGTGACGTGTTCCGTTCGCCGAAGTTCGGCGCCATCGCTGGCTGTATGGTCATCGAAGGTACCGTGTACCGCAACCGTCCGATCCGCGTACTGCGCGAAGACGTTGTGATCTTCGAAGGCGAACTGGAATCGCTGCGTCGCTTCAAGGACGATGCCTCCGAAGTGCGTAACGGCATGGAGTGCGGTATCGGCGTGAAGAGCTACAACGACGTCAAGGTCGGCGACAAGATCGAAGTCTTCGAGAAAGTCCAGGTGGCTCGTACCCTGTAAGGGGCGAGCGTGGCGCAGGCCCCGCCCCAGGGCGGCTGGCAGCGTCTCTGAAGGTAGCGCCCGGTCAGGCTTCAGCTTGACCGGGCGTTTGCCGCTTTAAGTTACAGGTAGCAAGAATGGCAAAAGAATATAGCCGTACCCAACGCATCGGCGACCAGATGCAGCGCGAGCTGTCGGAACTGATCCGCCGTGAAGTCAAAGACCCGCGCGTCGGCCTGGTGACCATCACTGCCGTCGACGTCAGCCGCGACCTTGGCCACGCCAAGGTGTTCATCACCGTGATGGGCCAGGACGGCGCCGACGCAGTGCCGCAGACCCTCAAGGCCCTGACCAGCGCCGCGAGCTTCCTGCGCCTGCACCTGGGCCGTGTGATGCAACTGCGCAGCGTGCCGCAACTGCATTTCCACTTCGACGAGAGCGTCAGCCGAGGTGCCCACCTGTCGGCACTGATCGAGCGCGCGGTCGCCGAAGACCGTCAGCACAAGGATGCCGACAAGCCGGACGCCGAGGAGTAAGCGGTGGCCCAGGTCAAACGTATTCGCCGCAACGTCAGCGGCATCATCCTGCTCGACAAGCCGCTGGGCTTCACCTCCAACGCCGCGCTGCAAAAGGTGCGCTGGCTGCTCAATGCGGAAAAGGCCGGCCACACCGGCAGCCTCGACCCGCTGGCAACCGGCGTTCTGCCATTGTGCTTTGGCGAAGCGACCAAGTTTTCGCAGTACCTGCTCGATTCCGACAAGGGCTACGAAACGGTCATGCAGATGGGGCAGACTACCAACACCGGCGATGCCGAAGGTGAAGTGCTGCAGACCCGCGAGGTGACCGTTGGTCGCGCCGACATCGAGGCCCTGCTGCCGCGTTTTCGTGGCCAGATCAGCCAGATACCGCCGATGTACTCGGCGCTCAAGCGTGACGGACAGCCGCTGTACAAGCTGGCTCGTGCAGGAGAGGTAGTGGAGCGCGAGGCGCGTTCTGTTACTATTGGCCGCTTGGAGTTGCTCGAGTGCGAAGGCACCCGTGCACGGTTGAGCGTAGGATGCAGCAAAGGCACCTATATCCGTACCCTGGTGGAGGATATTGGCGAGGCCCTTGGCTGCGGCGCCTATGTCGCCGAGCTGCGCAGGACCCAGGCCGGGCCTTTCGCGCTGGCACAGACGGTCACCCTCGAGGAACTCGAACAGGCCCACGCCGAAGGCGGCAACGAAGCGCTCGACCGCTTCCTGATGCCCTCGGACAGCGGCCTGCAGGACTGGCCGCTGGTGTGCCTGTCCGAGCACAGTGCGTTCTACTGGCTGCATGGGCAGGCGGTACGCGCTCCGGACGCGCCACAATTTGGCATGGTCCGGGTACAGGATCACAATGCACGCTTCATCGGTATCGGTGAAGTGAGCGAAGACGGGCGCATTGCGCCGCGTCGGCTGATTCGGTCGGAATGACCGAAACCGTGGGGCAAGGCAATTGCCAGGTCCTGCGGCACCAAGGGTGGCTGTCAGTAGGCACGGTCACACCTTTTTTATTAATACAGGGATTTGTCCCTGGCCTATTGGACCCCGCATGCGGGATCCGTTATCAGGAGAAGCCACATGGCCCTCAGCGTTGAAGAAAAAGCTCAGATCGTTGCCGAATACCAGCAAGCCGCCGGCGATACCGGTAGCCCGGAAGTGCAGGTTGCTCTGCTGACCGCCAACATCAACAAGCTGCAAGGCCACTTCAAGGCCAACGACAAAGACCACCACTCCCGTCGTGGTCTGATCCGTATGGTCAACCAGCGTCGTAAGCTGCTGGATTACCTGAAGGGCAAAGACACCACTCGTTACAGCGCCCTGATCGGTCGCCTGGGCCTGCGTCGCTAATAGCGGCCTGGTCAGTGGTGTGCATGGCGTGTCGCAGGCTTCGACAGGGCTGTTTTGCAGTGCTGCCGTTGGACACGCCACGCGTATCTCCGAGGTTGGCAGCCTGGCAATGCTGAGCGGTTTTTCCGCTTGGTGCCAGGCTCCCAGCCTCGTGTTGTATCTGGACGGTCAATGGGGCCGATTCCCCGTTCTGCCCAAGAATTCGCAAGAAACCAGTTCCCCCAAGAGCCACTGAAAAAAGGTAGGAAACCGTGAACCCGGTAATCAAGACTTTCCAGTTCGGTCAATCGACCGTCACTCTCGAAACGGGCCGCATTGCCCGTCAGGCAACCGGCGCCGTGCTGGTTACCGTCGACAACGACGTCACCGTGCTGGTGACTGTGGTAGGTGCCAAACAGGCTGATCCAGGCAAGGGCTTCTTCCCGCTGTCGGTTCACTACCAGGAAAAGACCTACGCCGCCGGCAAGATCCCGGGTGGCTTCTTCAAGCGTGAAGGCCGTCCTTCCGAGAAAGAGACCCTGACCTCGCGCCTGATCGACCGTCCGATCCGTCCGCTGTTCCCGGAAGGCTTCATGAACGAAGTGCAGGTCGTCTGCACCGTGGTTTCCACCAGCAAGAAGACCGACCCGGACATCGCTGCGATGATCGGTACCTCGGCTGCCCTGGCCATTTCCGGCATTCCGTTCGAAGGCCCGATCGGCGCCGCTCGCGTTGCCTTCCACGAAAGCACCGGCTACCTGCTGAACCCGACCTACGAGCAACTGGCTGCCTCGAGCCTGGACATGGTCGTTGCCGGTACCGAATCGGCTGTACTGATGGTTGAATCGGAAGCCAAAGAGCTGACCGAAGACCAGATGCTGGGCGCCGTACTGTTCGCCCACGACGAGTTCCAGGCCGTTATCCAGGCCGTCAAGGAACTGGCCGCCGAAGCCGGCAAGCCGACCTGGGACTGGCAGCCAGCCCCGGCCAACGTCGAGCTGATGAACCTGGTGCGTGGCGAGTTCGGCGAAGCCGTTTCGCAGGCCTACACCATCACCCAGAAGGCTGACCGCTACAACCGCCTGGGCCAGCTGCGCGACGAGGCTATTGCCCGTCTGAGCAACGAAGAGACCGGCCCGTCCGCCAGCGCCATCAAGGAAATCTTCGGCGAGCTGGAGTACCGCACCGTCCGCGAGAACATCGTCAACGGCAAACCGCGTATCGACGGCCGTGACACCCGCACCGTGCGCCCGCTGAACATCGAAGTCGGCGTACTGCCGAAGACCCACGGCTCGGCGCTGTTCACCCGTGGCGAAACCCAGGCCCTGGTCGTTGCGACCCTGGGTACTGCCCGTGACGCCCAGCTGCTGGACACCCTGGAAGGCGAGAAGAAAGACCCGTTCATGCTGCACTACAACTTCCCGCCATTCTCGGTGGGTGAGTGCGGCCGCATGGGTGGCGCCGGCCGTCGTGAAATCGGCCACGGTCGCCTGGCCCGTCGTGGCGTACAGGCGATGCTGCCGAGCGACAGCGAATTCCCGTACACCATCCGCGTGGTTTCGGAAATCACCGAATCCAACGGTTCCAGCTCCATGGCGTCGGTCTGCGGTGCTTCCCTGGCCCTGATGGACGCCGGTGTACCGATGAAGGCGCCGGTTGCCGGTATCGCCATGGGCCTGGTCAAGGAAGGTGACAAGTTCGCCGTCCTGACCGACATCCTGGGTGACGAAGACCACCTGGGCGACATGGACTTCAAGGTAGCCGGTACCGCCAAGGGTGTTACCGCGCTGCAGATGGACATCAAGATCAACGGCATCACCGAAGAGATCATGGAAATCGCCCTGGGCCAGGCCCTGGAAGCGCGCCTGAACATCCTCGGCCAGATGAACCAGATCATCGCCCAGTCGCGTAGCGAGCTGTCGGCCAACGCGCCGACCATGATCGCGATGAAGATCGACACCGACAAGATCCGTGACGTCATCGGTAAAGGCGGCGCCACCATTCGCGCAATCTGCGAAGAGACCAAGGCTTCGATCGACATCGAAGACGATGGCTCGATCAAGATCTTCGGCGAAACCAAGGAAGCGGCAGATGCTGCCAAGCAGCGCATCCTGGGCATCACCGCCGAGGCCGAGATCGGCAAGATCTACGTCGGCAAGGTCGAGCGCATCGTCGACTTCGGCGCGTTCGTCAACATCCTGCCGGGCAAGGACGGCCTGGTGCATATCTCCATGCTGAGCGATGCTCGCGTCGAGAAAGTCACCGACGTTCTGAAAGAAGGCCAGGAAGTCGAAGTACTGGTACTGGACGTGGACAACCGCGGCCGTATCAAGCTGTCGATCAAGGACGTTGCCGCGGCCAAGGCCTCGGGCGTCTGATGAGCGCCTCGCAGTAGCAAGAAAGGCCCCGCGAGGGGCCTTTTTTTATGGCTGTACGGAACCTTTTGCGGACTTGCATCTTGCATGCAGTTTTATCGTGCAGATTGCAGAATGCACGACGCCCGCCAAGTCGAATTTTGTCTAACTTATTGATTTATAAGAAAACAAGCGAAGCGGAAAAGCTGGCACAGCGCATGCAGCTACCTTCATACCTGACGCCAGGACATACGGCGCAGACCCTTCGAAAAACAGGAGTGACTCACATGAAGAAGTTCGCCATTGCTGCCGCTACTGCTACCGCCCTGACCCTGACCATGGCTAACGGCGCGTTCGCCGCAGAGCCAACCCAGGCGCCAGTCATGTTGGCCGCCAATACCGTGGACAACGCCAAGCAGGAAGGTTCTGATACCTGGATTACCACCAAGGTGAAAGCGGACCTGCTGACTGAAAAAGGTATCCCAGGCAGCGACATCAAAGTCGAGACCAGCCAAGGTGTCGTCTCGCTGTCGTCTGACGTGGCGGTGACTCAGTCCCAGAAAGAAGAAGCTGTTCGTATTACCAAGAACATCAAAGGCGTCAAGAGTGTGATGGCTGACGGCCTGAAAGCTGAATAAGGAATGTCCAGTCGGCCAAACGGATTTGGCCCCCTTTGCTCCAGGCCCCGGCGTTTTGCCGGGGCTTTTCATTGCGCGCCTAGTACACCGGGTTACGCGCAACCACATCACTTTCGAAGCATTCCTGTTCGAGTATCAGCGGCTCGACCAAGGGCCGGCTGTCGCGAAAATGCGCAGTCTGGGTGTGCGCTTCGTACGCCTCGTCATCGCGATAGATCTCGTACAGGTAGATCAGCTCCGGGTCGATTCTGTCTTGCGACACATCGAACACCAGGCAACCGGGTTCGGTGGCGACGGAAGCCGCCGCGTTGACTTTGATCGCGTTCAGAAAATCCACTGCGCAACCGGGCTTCACCCGGATCTTGATGAACAGGCTATACACAAGGCGCTCCTTTTGTTTTAAATTCAATTCTAAATTGTATACAAAAATGGAGCTTCGCCAATGTCCGAATTGCCTGCCCGCCCTGGCCGCCTGAACGGCCTGCGCCATATTGCCTTGTTGGTGCCCAACCTTGAGGAGTGCGAACGCTTCTACGTCGATGTGCTGGGCATGGAAGTGCTGAACCGCGCCAACGAAGACCTGGTGTATCTCACTTGTGGTAACGACAACCTGTCGCTGGGACGCGGGGCAGGGGCCGCCAATGGGTTGCAGACCCTGGATCACTATGGGTTCATCGTCGACAGCGTGGAGGAGCTGGAAGCCTGGTATCAGTATTTCAAGGCCCATGGCGTGACCTTGCTGGACCGACCGTTCAACCATGGAGACGGGGCGCGCAGCTTCCACCTGCTGGACCCGGCGGGAAACAAGGTGCAGCCGCTGTATCACCCGGCGGTGTCGGGGCAGCGGTTGGTGTGAAGCCTGTACCGGCCTCTTCGCGGGCTGCCCGCTCCCACAGGGTCCGCACATAGCTCAAGGCCGGTGCAGTACCTGTGGGAGCGGGCAAGCCCGCGAAGAGGCCAGACCTGCTAGTAGAAGTTACTCGGCATCCAGATGCATCGGCGTCACCACGCGCCCATCGCTCTCGGCCTGGCCCAGGCTGGTATCGATGAAGTACACCCGGTCATCTTCCAGCTGGCCCTTGTCCACCAGGTAGTCCTTGATGCTGCTGGCCCGCTCCTGGCCCAGTGTGCGCAGCAGTGCAGTACTCTCGGCCCAGGACTTGATCACCGCCTCGCGAAGCTTGGCAGTGCGCTCGTCGCGGCCCAGTTGCTCCCATTCGGCAGGCGGCTGCTGTTTCAGGCGGTTACGGTAGATGCCTTCGAGCATCGCCGGCTTGTCGCTGTCGTCGACCACCAGCATCGACGCATTGGCCGGCACTTTGTCGCCGCGACGTTGCAGGATCTTGTACCAGGTGGCCTGGTACTCGCGCTCCAGGCGCTGCTGGGCGATCAGCGGGCCATCGCTGGCCTGGGCGCTGGTGCCTTCGATTTCCAGGCGCAGTTCCGGGCGTTCCTTCAGTGCCGATGCCAGCTTGTCCAGCGATGCCTGGGCGTCGCCATTGAGCTCGCTGGAGCCCGGGGCGAAGGACACATTGCCCAGGTCTTCCGCGCCACCACCGGCAACCAGCCCGCCAATGAACTTGAACGGTGCCTGCGCCGCACGCAGCACCAGGTTGCGCAGGGTTTGCCAGACGATCGGCATCACGCTGAACTGCGGGTTGTTGAGGTCGCCGGATACCGGCAGCTCGATCGAGATCTTGCCTTCGGTATCCTTCAGCAACGCCACCGCCAGGCGGATCGGCAGGTCCACGGCGTCCGGGCTGTCGACCTTCTCACCCAACTGCAGCTGCTCCACCACTACCTTGTTCTCGGCCTTGAGCTGGCCATTGGTGATCAGGTAATGCAGGTCGAGGTTGAGCCGGCCCTTGCGGATACGGAAGCCGGCGAACTTGCCGGAATAGGGCGTCAGCGTGGTCAGCTCGACCCGCTTGAAGCTGGTGGCGATATCCAGGCTGGCCAGCGGGTCGAACGGGTTGAGGGCGCCCTTGATGGTGACCGGCGCGTAGCGGTCGACCTTGCCCTTGACGTCGACCTTGGCCGGCAACGGCTTGCGGTTGTCGATGGTGCCGATCTGGCCGTTGAGCTGCTGAATGGCCGTGGCGAAGTTGGGGGTGAGGGACAGGTCGGCGAAGTTGGCCGAGCCATCGTTGATGTCGATCTGGCCGATGTGGATGCCCAGCGGCTTGTCGTTGCTGGCCGCGGCTGGCTTGGCCTGGCTGGTCGCCGGGGCGCCGGTCGGCTGCGGGATCAGCAGGTCGTTGATGTTGGTAGTGCGGTCTTCGTTGATGATGAAGCGTGCATAGGGTTGCAGCAGGGTCACCTTGTCGATCGACAGGGCATCGCCGTGCACATAGGACAGGCCATCGACATTCACCTGCTGCCATTTGACGAAGTCACGGCTCTTGATGGTGTCGAGGGTATGCAGTTGGCTGACCTGTGCCTTGCCGGTAACGCTGAAAGCCAGCGGTGCGGTGTTCTTCAGGTCGACCTTGAGGTCGCTGGCGAGCATGCCGCTGCGCAGCTCCAGCAGGATGAACGGGCTGATGTAGGCCTGGGCCACCCGCAGGTCGATGTCGCGGCTGCTCACGTCCAGCTTGGCCCAGATGGGCGCCAGGTTGACCTGGCCGGCCGCCTGCAGTTTGCCTTGCTTGCCCACGCCGGTATCGAGCTTGAGAGTGAAGGGCGACTGGTTGAGGCTGTCGAAACCTTGCAGGTCGGCGTTCAGTGGGCCGACGTCGAGGGCCACCGGCTCTTTCTGGGTACGGTCTGCCAGGTGCACCAGGTAGTTACGCAACTGCACGTCCTTGAGCAGCACCTGCCAGGGCTTGCTCGGCTGCTTGGCGGCTTGCTGTTCGGGGGTGGGGTCGGCGGTGGCTGGTTCGGCCTTTTGCTTTGGCGTGGCCTTGGCCGGCTGGCTGGCGAACAGCTTCTGCCAGTCGAGTTGGCCGTCCTTTTCCAGCGCGGCCCAGGTTTCCAGCTTTTCGCTGCGGATCTTGCCCACGATGACCAGCTGCTTGACCAGGTCGACCGAGGTCTCGCTCACCTCCAGGCTGGCCAGGCGTGCCAGCGGGCGGCCATCCGGTGCCTTGATGGCGAACGGTGCAATGCGTACCGACGCGTTTTCCAGCAATAGCTCGGTCTGCTTGGCGAGGTTGAGCTTGTAGTGGGTGTCGAGGCTGACTACGCCGTTTTCCAGCACCAGCGGCACGGCATCGCGCACATAGGGCCAGAACGCCTTCATGTTGCCGTCGGTGACCTTCAGCGTGCCTTCAGAGGCGATCGGCGCCAGGCTCAGGGTTCCTTTCCAGTCGATGCGCCCGCCGTTGGGGCCGATGGCCACCAACGTCATGTCGGCATTGTCGTTGGGCAGGGTGCTGAGGTTCTTCAGCTCCAGGTTCATGTTGTCGTAGAGGAATTCGATCGGCTCGCTCGGGCGCAGGTCCTCGAAGTGCAGGTAGCCGTCGCTGAGCTTGATGCTGCCGATGCGCAGCGGGAACGGGTCGGTGGGCGGCTCGTCGGGCTTGGCTTCGCTTGGGGGTAACCTGAACAGTTGGGTCAGGTTGAGGGTACCGTCCTTGGCGAACAGCACTTCGTTGCGTGGCTTGACCAGTTCCACTGCGTCCAGGTGCAGGGCACCGCTCCACAGGCTGTCGAGCGAGAGGTTGGCGTACAGCCGGTCGAAGCCGACCTGCTCCTTGCCCGGCTCGCCGATCTGCAGGCCCCATAAGGTCAGCTCGAGGCTGAAGGGGTTGAGCTCGATCCGTTCGAGGTGGGCAGGCACGGTTGCGTACTGGGCCAACTGCTGGTTGGCGATGCGCAGCGCGACACCGGGGAGAACGAGAAAGCCGAGAAGGCTGTAAAGGGCTACGAGGGCCAGCAGTGCGCCAGCGGCGCGAGTCAATCCTTTGTACATGTGTCGCTTCGTCTGTCTAAGCAGGAGAGCTTGGAGTATGGCACGTTAAATCAGTTCCGCTGAGGCGACCATTCGACCTCATTCGATGCCCATGCGCCGTCTGGCCCGGTGCGCCGAGCCGTCACGCATCGCCCAGCGCAGTACTGGCGCGGTGCGCTGCAGGCCCAGGCGGATCATGCGCCGCTGCAACGGACCGTGCTGCAGGCCGAGCATGGCCTGGGCCCAATCAGGTAGCAGGTCGAGGCCAGCGTGCAGCATCAGCTTGCCCACCGGCTGTGCCAGGCGGCTGGGGGCGGGGGCGTCGAGCAGGATATCGAGCACCTGCAGGCTGCGGGCATCGCAAAGCAACTGTGGGCGCATACGCAGCAGGTAATCCTCGACCTGCTGGCGCGAGCGCGGCACGTTGCGCGCACCCAGGCGCTCGGCAATCAGCGCGATCTCTGCGTAATAGGCGTCCTGTTCGGCAACTGCAAGGTGCGGGTTGCAGTAACGCAGGTGGGCACTCAGGAAGCTGCTGACTTCCGCCACATGCACCCAGGTCAGCAGGTCGGGGTCGCTGGCCGCATACGGGCGGCCATCCGGTGCGGTGCCGGTCACCTGCAGATGGATGGTGCGCACCTTGTCGATCAGCCATTCGGCATCGCGGGTGGCGCCGAAGGTGGTGCCGGAGATGAACTGGCTGGTACGGCGCAGGCGGCCGAGCAGGTCTTCACGGAAGTTGGAGTGGTCCCACACCCCGGCCAGGGCCAGCGGGTGCAGGAGCTGCAGCATGAGGGCGCTGATGCCGCCCACCAGCATGCTCGGGAAGTCGCCATGTACCCGCCAGCTGATGCTGTGCGGGCCGAACAGGCCGGGATCGCCCTTGGGCGATTCCAGGTCGAGCTGGCCGAGGGCCAGCCCGGTAAGGCTCATGACCTGGGTTTCGATGCGACGGCGAAGGGCTTCCATGGCGACCTGTGTTCAGGGCGGCCATGGACGGCGGCCGCCGGTTACTGGTTGAGGCGTTTGTCGATCAGGCCCTGCACCACGCTGGGGTCGGCCAGGGTCGAGGTATCACCCAGGTTGTCCAGCTCGTTGCAGGCGATCTTGCGCAGTATACGCCGCATGATCTTGCCTGAGCGTGTCTTGGGTAAAGCCGGGGCCCACTGGATCAGCTCGGGTTTGGCGAAACTGCCGATTTCCTTGCTGACCAGGGCCAGCAACTCGGCCTTGAGTGCGTCGTCCGGCGTTACGCCATTCATGGGCGTGACGAAGGCGTAAACGCCCTGGCCCTTGAGGTCGTGGGGGTAACCGACCACCGCCGCTTCGGCGACGCTGTCATGCAGCACCAGCGCGCTTTCCACTTCGGCAGTACCGATGCGGTGGCCGGAAACGTTGATCACGTCATCGATACGCCCGGTGATCCAGTAGTCACCATCGGCATCACGGCGGGCACCGTCGCCGGTGAAGTAATAGCCTGGCATTGGCTTGAAGTAGGTGTCGACCATGCGCTGATGGTCACCATAGACGCTTCGGATCTGCCCGGGCCAGCTGGCCTTGATCACTAGCAGGCCGGCACCGGCGCCTTCGATGAGCTTGCCCTTTTCGTCCAGCAGCGCTGGTTGCACGCCGAACATGGGCTGGGTGGCACAGCCGGGCTTGAGCGACTGCGAGCCGGGCAGCGGGGTAAGCATGATGCCGCCGGTTTCGGTCTGCCACCAGGTATCGACGATGGGGCAGCGCTTTTGCCCGACTTCCTCGAAATACCATTCCCAGGCTTCGGGGTTGATCGGCTCGCCGACGCTGCCCAGCAGGCGCAGGCTCTGGCGTGAAGTGCTCTGCAGCGGCGCGGAGCCTTCGCGCATCAGCGCGCGCAGGGCGGTCGGGGCGGTATAGAAGATGTTCACCTTGTGTTTGTCCACCACTTGCCAGAAGCGCGAGGTGTCCGGGTAGTTGGGTACGCCTTCGAACATCAGCGAGATCGCGCCGTTGGCCAGCGGACCATAGACGATGTAGCTGTGGCCGGTGACCCACCCGACATCGGCGGTGCACCAGAACACCTCGCCTTCACGGTAGTCGAACACCACCTTGAAGGTGAGGGTGGCCTGCAGCAGATAGCCGCCGGTGGTGTGCAGCACGCCCTTGGGTTTGCCGGTGCTGCCGGAGGTGTAGAGGATGAACAGCGGGTCTTCGGCGCCCATCGGCTCGGGAGCGCAGTCGTCGCCGGCCTTTTCCGTCGCCTCGTGGTACCAGAGGTCACGGCCATCGGCCCAGGCAACATCGCCGCCGGTGCGGCGCACCACGAACACGCTGCTGACCGCTGGGCAGCTGGTCAGGGCTTTGTCGACGTTGTGTTTCAGCGGGATGCGTTTGCCACCGCGCACGCCTTCATCGGCGGTGATCACCGTGCGGCAGTCGGCATCGAGGATGCGGTCGCGCAGGGCGTCGGGCGAAAAGCCGCCGAACACGACCGAGTGGATGGCACCAATGCGGGTGCAGGCAAGCATGGCGAAGGCGGCCTCGGGGATCATCGGCATGTAGATGCACACCCGGTCGCCTTTCTTCACCCCGCGTGCTTTCAAGGCATTGGCCAGGCGGCAGACCTGGCGGTGCAGTTCGCGGTAGGTGATGGCCTTGGAATCCTTGGGGTCATCGCCTTCCCACAGCAATGCGGTCTGTTCGCCACGTCGGGCCAGGTGGCGGTCGATGCAGTTGTAGCTGACATTGAGCTGCGCGCCGTCGAACCAGCGGGCGTTGCCGGTCTTCAGGTCGCATTGCTGCACGCTCGTCCAGGGCTTGATCCAGTCCAGGCGCTTGGCCTGCTCGGCCCAGAAGGCGTCGGGGTCGTCCACCGACTGGCGGTAGAGGCGGCGGTACTCGTCGGGGGTGAGGGCGGCGGACTGGCTGACGGCCAGGGCCTGGGGGTAGTTGCGAATATCGAACATGGCGGGTGGTCCTGCTCTTGTAAGGGGCGATGGACTGCAACGGCTATTCGATAGGACAGTGTAGCTGGGAGAGGTGTTCAACCTGTGCCGGCCTCTTCGCGGGCTTGCCCGCTCCCACAGGTACTGCACAGTTCTTGAGGCCTGTGCGGTACCTTTGGGAGCGGGCGAGCCCGCGAAGAAGCTGGCGAAGGTCTCAGATCAACCGCGGTGGCGACCGCGGAAGTAGTTGATCAGGCCTTGGGTGGAGCCATCTTCGGCGCTGTCTTCCAGGCTCCCTACAAGACGTTGGTAAACGCCCTTGCCCAGCTCCTTGCCCAGCTCCACGCCCCATTGATCGAAGGCGTTGATGCCCCAGATCACGCTCTGTACGAAGACCTTGTGCTCGTACATCGCCACCAGCGCGCCCAGGCGGCGCGGGCTGATGCGTTCCACCACCAGCGTGTTGCTCGGGCGGTTGCCCGGGATCACCTTGTGCGGGGCGAGCTTTTCGATGTCCGCTTCGTTCAGGCCTTTGCCGCGCAGCTCGGCTTCGGCTTCTTCGCGGGTTTTGCCCAGCATCAGCGCCTGGCTCTGCGACAGGCAGTTGGCGTACAGCCACTGATGATGGTCGGCCACCGGGTTGAAGCTCACCACCGGCACGATGAAGTCAGCCGGAATCAGCTGAGTGCCCTGGTGCAGCAACTGGTGGTAGGCATGCTGGCCGTTGCAGCCGACACCGCCCCAGATCACTGGGCCTGTGTCGGTCTTCACCGGGGTGCCGTCCTGCAGCACGCTCTTGCCGTTGGACTCCATGTCCAGTTGTTGCAAGTGCTTGGTAATGTTGCGCAGGTAGTGGTCGTACGGCAGGATCGCGTGGCTGCTGGCGCCCCAGAAGTTGCCGTACCAAACGCCCAGCAGGGCCAGCAGCACCGGCATGTTCTTGTCGAACGGCGCAGTCTGGAAGTGCTGGTCCATGGTGTAGGCACCGGACAGCAGTTCCTTGAAGTTGGCAGTACCGATGGCCAGGGCGATCGGCAGGCCGATGGCCGACCACAGCGAGTAACGCCCGCCCACCCAGTCCCACATCGGGAAGATGTTTTCTTCGCGGATACCGAAGGCCACGGCGGCGGCCTTGTTGCTGGAAACGGCGATGAAGTGGCGGTACAGCTCGGCTTCCGAGCCACCCTGGGCCAGGTACCAGGTCCGCGCGGCCATGGCGTTCTTCAGGGTCTCGAGGGTGTTGAACGACTTCGACGAGACGATGAACAGGGTGGTTTCGGCGCGCAGGTTGGCCGACAGCTCGTGGAACTCACTGCCATCGATGTTTGCCAGGTAGTGGCAGCGCACGCCGCGCTGGGCGTAGGGCAGCAGCGCCTCGGAGACCAGCTCGGGGCCGAGGAACGAGCCACCGATGCCGATGTTGACCACGTCGGTGATCGGTTTTTCGCTGTAGCCGCGCCACAGGCCGTCGTGGATACGGCCGACCAGTTCGGTGATCTGGTTGAGCACCTTGTGCACTTCCGGCATGACGTTCACGCCGTTGACACTGAGCTTGTCACCTACCGGACGGCGCAGGGCGGTGTGTAGCACCGGGCGACCTTCGGAGGCGTTGATGATTTCGCCGCTGAACATCGCTTTGATGGCGTCCTGCAGGCCCACTTCGTTGGCCAGGTTCACCAGCAGGTCGCGGCTTTGTTCAGTGATCAGGTTTTTCGAATAGTCGAGGAACAGGCCACAGGAGCTCAGGGAGAACTGATCGAAGCGCTTGGTATCGGCGGCGAAGGCTTCGCGCATGCTGAAGCCTTGCATGGCGTCGCGGTGTTGCTGAAGCGCCTGCCAGGCGGGCAGGGCCGTGACATCGTGGGGTGTACGGTAATACGCCATTGCGCGGGGTTCCCTTGGTGCGTGGTGAGACCTTGGACACGGCAGGCATTGCCGGGTTCAGGCTGGCACCATTATAGGCAAAGCCCACTTGCAGGGAATGGGTATGGCGGGGGAATTTGGGGGGGCGCTTTGCGCCCCATTCGCAGCACAAGGCTGCTCCTACAAAGGAAGGTGATCTTCTGTAGGAGCAGCCTTGTGCTGCGAATGGGCTGCAAAGCAGCCCCAAGGCGTTACGCGGTCTTATCTTCTACATGCAGGTACAGGTTGTCGATCAACCGGGTGTTACCCAGGTAAGCCGCAGCAATCACCACCACGTCACGGTCATCGAGCTGCGCCGGGCGCAGGCTCACGGCATGACGCACTTCCAGGTAATCGGGGCGGAACCCGGCTGCGGTCAACTGCGCCTGGCCTTCGGCTACCAGCGCGGCAAAGTCCCGCTGACCCCGGCCAATGGCAACCGCGATGTGCTGTAACGTGCGGTACAGCGCAGGCGCGGTCGCCCGCTGCTCAGGCGTGAGGTAACCATTGCGCGACGACAGCGCCAGGCCATCTTCGGCCCGCACCGTGGGCTCGCCGATGATCTGGATCGGCATGTTCAGGTCGCGCACCATGGCACGGATCACCGCCAGCTGCTGGAAGTCCTTTTCACCGAACACGGCAAGATCGGGCTGGACCATGTTGAACAACTTGTTGACCACGGTGGCCACACCTTCGAAATGCCCGGGCCGGCTGGCGCCGCACAGGCCTTCGGAAAGTTGGGGCACGCTGACGCGGGTTTGCACGCTCATGCCGTCGGGGTACATCTCTTCGACGCTGGGCGCGAACAGCAGATTGCAGCCAGCCTGGAGCAGGCGCTCCTGGTCGGCAGCCAAGGTGCGCGGGTACTTGTCGAGGTCTTCGTTGGCGCCGAACTGCAGCGGGTTGACGAAGATGCTGGCGACCACGAAGTCGGCGCGCTGTGCGGCCTTGGTCACCAGCGCCGCGTGGCCGCTGTGCAGGTTGCCCATGGTCGGCACGAAGCCGATGCGCTTGCCTTCACCGCGGGCGCGGGCGACTGCGGCGCGCAGTTCGCGGACGGTCTTGACTGTATTCATGCACTGAACCCGTGTTCGCTGCCTGGGAAGCTGACTTGCTTGACCGCCTCGACGTAAGCGACGAGGGCGCTGTGGATATCCGGCTGGCCTTGCATGAAGTTCTTCACGAACTTCGGTACCCGGCCGCTCAGCGACAGGCCGAGCATGTCGTGCAGGACCAGTACCTGGCCATCGGTACCGCTGCCGGCGCCAATGCCGATCACCGGAATGGCCACGGCACTGGTGATTTCCGCTGCCAGTTCGCTGGGCACGCATTCGAGCAGCAGCATGGCCGCACCCGCTTGCTCCAGGGCGATGGCGTCGGCGCGCATTTGCCGGGCCTGGGCTTCCTGGCGACCCTGGACCTTGTAGCCACCTAGCACATTGACAGTTTGCGGGGTCAGGCCCATGTGCGCGCACACTGGCACGCCACGCTCGGCCAGCAGGCGGATGGTCTCGGCCAGCCAGGCAGCGCCTTCGATCTTGATCATGTGGGCGCCGGCCTGCATCAGCGTGGCGCTGTTGGCAAAGGCCTGCTCCGGGGTGGCATGCGCCATGAACGGCAGGTCGGCGAGGATCAGCGCGCCGTCGTTGCCACGTTTGACGCTGGCGGTGTGGTAGGCCATGTCCGCGGTGGTCACCGGCAGTGTGCTGTCGTGGCCTTGCAGGACCATGCCCAGCGAGTCGCCCACCAGCAACACTTCGACACCGGCCTGGCTGGCGGCCTTGGCGAAGGTCGCATCGTAGCAGGTCAGCATGGTGATTTTTTCACCCTTGGCCTTGAGGCCATTGAGGGTGGTCAGGGTTACTTCAGGCATGTAGGAAATTCCTCGTTCAGGCGCTGTAAAAAACGACTGCATTCAACGCGTGTAGTCATCTTCCGGAGCGGCACATCATCGCGCGTGATGTTCGGGCACAGGTCCGTCCGGGCCTAAATACGGGTATGCGGCACTTTGGTGCCACACGGGACGCCTATAGTCGTGAGCGAGGTGGGGGAAGTCAATCGCCCTGTTACCGCATTGTTACGATCAGGGTGTTACTGGCGTTACCGCGCTAGTGTACAAGGCTGGAACGCCCAGTTTACAGGCGTTCCAGGCCGACGAACGGGCAATCGTCGAGCAGTTGCGCGAGGGCGCGGCCATCGGCCAGGCGGAAATCGCCCGGTACCAGTTCCGCCAGCGGGTACAGCACGAAAGGCCGGGCATGCATGTGGTAATGCGGCACTTTCAGGCGCGGCTCGTCGAGCACCTGGTCGCCGAACAGCAGGATATCGAGGTCCAGTGTGCGCGGGCCCCAGCGCTCCTTGCGCACACGGCCTTGTTCGTTCTCGATGGCCTGCAGGGCATCGAGCAGGGCCAGCGGCGCCAGGGCAGTGTCCAGGGCTGCGACGGCATTGGTGTAGCGCGGCTGGCCGGGTAACAGCGAATCGCTGGTGTACAGGGCCGAGGCTGCCACCAGGCGTGTGGCTTCGACCTGGTCGAGGGCCTGCAAGGCGCTGCGCAGCTGCTCGGCCGGTGCGTCCAGGTTGCTGCCCAGGCCGATATAGGCGCGGGTGCTCACTCGAACGCCTCGTCGCCACTGCGCTTGCGTTTGCCACCGCTGCGCTTGCGTTTGCGCGGGCCGGCACCAGCGCCTTCGTCACGGCTGCCCAGCTCGCGGATCATCTCGCGGCGCTCGCTGTCGTTGGCATCCTGGTAGTCGGTCCACCACTGGCCGAGGTCGTCGGTTTCTTCCCCGGCGCTTTCCCGCAACAGCAGGAAGTCGTAGCCGGCGCGGAAGCGCGGGTTGTCCAGCAGCACGTCGGCGCGCTTGCCGCTGCGGCGTGGCAGGCGCTCCTGCATGTCCCAGATCTCGCGGATCGGCAGGGTGAAGCGCTTGGGGATGGCTATGCGCGCGCACTGCTCGGCGATCAGGTCGTGGGCCGCACCGTTCATGGCCGGGATCGGCGGCACGCCCTGGTTCTGCAGGTGTAGCACGCGGGCCGGCAGGGCTGGCCACAGCAGTGCGGCGAAGAGGAACGCCGGGGTTACCGGTTTGCCTTGCTTCACGCGCAAGTCGGTGTTGTGCAGCGCCTGGCTGATCAGCGTGTGGGTGTAGGTCGGGCGCTCGTCCAGGGCATGCGAACTGGCCGGGAACAGCGGCTCGAACAACTGCAGGTCTACCAGCATTTCGAAGGCGATGGCGCCCTGGCCGGAAAGGAACAGCTTCAGGCTTTCTTCGAACAGGCGCGCGGGCGGAATCTCGCGCAGCAGCGGGGCCAGTTCGCGGATCGGCTGGACCGTGTGCTTTTCGATGCCGAAGTCGAGCTTGGCGGCGAAGCGCACCGCGCGCAGCATGCGCACCGGGTCTTCCTGATAGCGGTGGGTAGGGTCGCCGATCAGGCGCAGCAGGCGGTTGCGGATATCGTGTACGCCATTGGCGTAGTCGAGTATGCGCTCGCTGACCGGGTCGTAGTACAGGGCGTTGATGGTGAAGTCGCGACGTTGCGCGTCTTCTTCCAGGGTGCCGTACACGTTGTCGCGCAGGATGCGGCCACTGGCATTGTGCGACGAACGGTGGCTGTCGCCCTGGTCGTCTTCCGAGTGGTGGGCGCGGAAGGTGGCAACTTCGATGATCTCACGGCCGAAATGCACGTGGACCAGCTTGAAGCGGCGACCAATGATGCGCGCGTTGCGAAACTCGGCACGGACCTGTTCGGGGGTGGCGCTGGTGGCGACGTCGAAGTCTTTCGGCGTGATACCCAGCATCAGGTCGCGGACGCAGCCACCGACCAGGTAAGCCTGGTAACCGGCGCTCTGCAGGCGTTCCACGATGTTCACCGCATGGCGGCTGAACTGGTGGCGTTGCAGCGAGTGCTGGCTCTTGTTGATCACCTCAGGCGTGGTGCGCCTGTGGTGCGGGCCCGGTACGGGCGGGCGAAACGACTGGAACAGCTTCTTCAGCATGGGATGCACTGTTTGAAGGAATGTTCGGCCAAGAATAGGAGAATGGCCGCATGATGGGCGGGGATTCTAGCATTTACTCAAGGAATGGTGTAGGCGGGTAGCAGGATGCCTGCCGGAGGGTAGAAACGACAAGGGGAGCCTAAGCTCCCCAAGAAGTCGTTGCGTGCTCTTATTGTTTTTTTGCTGGGCTTCTTGTTTTTGTTGAGTGCCCTGTCCACAAATCTCGAAGCTTGTGGACGACCCCTAATCCAGGGGTTAAGAGCAAACGGATTGCTTTGGTCGCTGATGTCACGTTGATCTGTCGATCCAACCAGTTCAGGCGCTGCTTTTTAGTGCAGTTTTTATTGTTCTCTGCCTGGTTGTGGGGCAAGCCCCAAACACGCATCCTCTCCAAAAGAATCAGTTAGCTGCGCCTCCGCCGTCTTGTTTTTATTGTGCGTGAGCCGTTTCGTCTTGTTCTTATTCTGAGTTGCAGTGCTTGTTATTGTTCTTGTACCAGACATATAGCAGGTGCCGTGCCAACTTTTGCAAATCCAGTAAAATCAAGGGGTTGCGGGCGACTGACAGTTTTTCAGTGGTCGAAAATGTCGAAATTTCGTTACCGTACGCCTCGGGAACTGTTACGGCGGAAAGCTTGGGTAACAGATTTTTGCGGGGGCTGATGTGTTACCTAGGGGTGTGCGCTGGCTTTGCTGGCCCTTTCGCGGGCACGCCCGCTCCCACAGGCATTGCATCACCCTTGAGGGCAATGAAATTCCTGTGGGAGCGGGCGTGCCCGCGAAGAGGCCGGAGAGGTTGTCGATAGAGGCAGGAGGAACCTCCCGCCCAGGTAACGCGGTTACTCGCTGGTAGCGTTGCTCTTGCGCCGCGGGATGCCCAGGCGCTGGCGGCGTTCCCACAGGCACTTGCGGCTGACCCCGAGCTTTCGGGCCAGCTCGGTTTCGGTCATGTGATCCTGGTGTTCGAGCACGAAGTGCTGGAAGTAGTCCTCCAGCGACAGGTCCTCGGTCGGCTCATGGCTGGCATTCGTCGCACTGGCCACGGCCAGGGCGTTGTCGAGGATTTCGTCCTCCTCCAGGTCACCCAGCTCGATGTCGATGCCCAGCAGGTCGGCGGAGATTTCTGCGCTCTCGCTGAGGATCACCGCACGCTCCACGGCGTTTTCCAGCTCTCGCACGTTACCCGGCCAGCTGTAGTGACGAATGGCCTGCTCGGCTTCGGCCGAGAAGTGCAGGTCGTCACGGCCGATGCGCGCACTCTGGCGGGCGAGGAAGGCGCTGGCGATTTCGTTTACGTCACTGCCGCGCTCGCGCAGGGCGGGCAGTTTCAAGGCGATCACGTGCAGGCGGTAATACAGGTCTTCACGGAACTGGCCGGCCTTGGCCAGGTTCTTCAGGTCACGGTGGGTCGCGGCGATCAGGCGTACATCGACCTTTTGCGACTGTACCGAACCCACCCGGCGAATCTCGCCTTCCTGTAGCACGCGCAGCAGGCGGGCCTGGGCTTCCAGCGGCAGCTCACCGATTTCGTCGAGGAACAGGGTACCGCCATCGGCGGCTTCCACCAGGCCGGCGCGCCCGGCGCTGGCGCCGGTGAACGCGCCTTTTTCGTGGCCGAACAGTTCGGATTCGATCAGTGTCTCGGGGATGGCCGCGCAGTTCACCGAAATCATCGGCGCCTTGGCCCGGCGCGAGAGGTTGTGCAGGGCGCGTGCAACAAGCTCTTTACCGGTGCCTGACTCGCCCTGGATCAGCACGTTGGAGTCGGTGGGCGCGACCTTGCGGATCTTGCTGTACATGTCTTGCATCGGCGGGCATGAGCCGATGATACCGATTTCGCCATTGGCGGCTGCCGCGCTGCCTTTGTCGGCCGGTGCGGCCTTGCCATTGGTGGCGCGTGGCTCGGCCGCTGGAGCGGCAGCCGGAGCGTTCTGCCTGTCACGCAGGATACGCGCCACCGCTTGCAGCATTTCGTCGTGGTCGAAGGGCTTGGCGATGTAGTCCACCGCGCCCATTTTCATCGAGTCTACCGCCGAGCGCAGGCTGGCGTAGCTGGTCATGATCAGCACCGGTGTGCCTTGGCCGAGCTTGATCAGTTCGGTGCCGGGCGCGCCTGGCAGGCGCAGGTCGCTGACGATCAGGTCGAAGGTGGCAATGCTGAAGCGTTCCTGGGCTTCCTGCACCGAGCCGGCTTCGCTGACCTGGTACTGGTTCCGTTCGAGCAGGCGACGCAAGGCCGAGCGGATGATGGTTTCGTCTTCGACGATCAGAATGTGCGGCATTGATTCAATTCTCTCGACGGTCTCGAATTTCAGGGGACGTCGCTACGACATGCCGGGGCAGGGTCACGCGGATCCGGGTGCCACGTTGCCGTTCGATATCGGCCGGGCTGTCGATGGTGATTTGCCCATAATGCTCTTCCACGATGGAATAGACCAGAGCGAGCCCCAGTCCGGTTCCTTCGCCCGGGTCCTTGGTGGTGAAGAAGGGTTCGAACAGGCGGTCCATGATGTTCTTCGGGATCCCGCTACCTTCGTCCTCGACGATCAGGTCGACGGTGTGCTCGTTGACCTCGCTGCGCACGCGCACGGCACTGCCGGGCGGAGAGGCATCGCGGGCGTTGGACAGCAGGTTGATCAGCACCTGGGCCAGGCGCTGCGGGTCCCCTTCGACCCAGTGGTCCGGGTCGCAGAGGTTGAAGAACTGTACTTCGAAATTACGCCGGTTCAACGCCAGCAGACCAATGGCGTCCTGCGCCACTTCGGCCAGGCACACCGGCTCTTCGCTGTTCTGGTGGCTGCCGCCGGCATGGGCGAAGCTCATCAGCGACTGCACTATGCGCGATACTCGCTTGGTCTGTTCGAGAATCTGGCTGGACAGCTCGGTGATTTCGCCATCACCCTCACGCTCTTCGCGCAGGTTCTGCGCCAGGCAGGCGATGCCGGTGATCGGGTTGCCGATCTCGTGGGCCACGCCAGCCGCCAGGCGGCCGATGCTGGCCAAGCGTTCGGAGTGTACCAGCTTGTCCTCCAGCGCCTGGGTTTCGGTAAGGTCCTCTACCAGCAGCACCAGGCCGCTGTTGCCGGGTGCCAGCGGCTCGTCGATCGCCGCCTTGTGCAGGTTCAGCCAGCGCGGCTGGCCATCCAGCGCCAGGCGCTGCTTGTGCAGGTGTTCGTCGGGCACGTTGATGAACCCTTGCAGCAGGCCGCGCCAGGGCTCGTCGATGGTGACCAGGCGCGAGCCGACCACGTGCTTGGCGGCGATGCCGGTGAGCTCCTCCATGGCCTTGTTCCACATCAGGATTTCCTGGTCCTTGGCCAGTGAGCAGACGCCCATTGGCAGCTCTTGCAGAGTCTGGCGGTGGTAGCGGCGCAGGGCGTCGAGTTCGGCGGCCAGGCCGGTCAGGCGCGAGTGGTAGTCTTCCAGGCGGCTTTCGATGAAGTGGATGTCCTCGGTCACGTAGTTTTCGTTACCAGACTTGTACGGCAGGAAGGTCTCGACCATGTCCTGCGCCACACTCGGCCCCATCAGGCCGGACAGGTTGGCCTCGATACGGTCGCGCAGGCGGCGCAAGGCATAGGGGCGGCGCTCATCGAACGGCAGATAGAGGTCGCGCAGGGCCTGTTCCACTTCCTTCTGCGCAGCCTTGGCGCCCAGTGGCTTGGCCAACTGGGTGGCGAACTCCTGCGGCGAGGCGGCGTGCAGTTCGCGGCGTTGCGGGCGGCGCACGTTGTCCACTGCGCAGGCTTCGGCTGCGCTGACCTCTTCATTGCTGGCGTTGGTGAACAGCGAGATCAGGGTGAACAGCAGCACGTTGGCTGCCAGCGAGGCGATCGCCGCCATGTGCCAGCTGGTGTCGTCCAGCACGTAGATCATGTCCAGCAGCGGGATGTAGAAGCCCTGCAGGTTGCCCAGCAGCGGCAGCAGCATGGTCACCATCCACACCAGGGTACCGGCCAGCAGGCCGGCGATGAAGCCGCGGCGGTTGGCAGTGGGCCAGTACAGCACCGACAGCACGCCGGGCAGGAACTGCAAGGTGGCGACGAAGGCGACGATGCCCAGGTTGGCCAGGCTCTGGTGGTTGTTCTGGGTCAGGTAGAACATGAAGCCGGCGGTGATGATGGCGACGATCAGCGCGCGGCGGGTCCACTTCAGCCAGCGGTAGATATTGCCTTCGGCCGGCGGCTGGTACAGCGGCAGCACCAGGTGGTTGAGGGCCATGCCGGACAGCGCCAGGGTGGTGACGATGATCAGCCCGCTGGCAGCCGACAGGCCGCCGATATAGGCCAGCAGCGCCAGTGCCTGGTTGTTGGCGGCAATCCCCAGGCCCAGGGTGAAATACTCGGGGTTGGTGCTGGCGCCCAGGCGCAGGCCGGCCCACAGCACCAGCGGTACGGCCAGGCTCATCAGCAGCAGGAACAGTGGCAGGCCCCAGCTGGCACTGACCAGTGAGCGCGGGTTGAGGTTTTCGGTGAAGGCCATGTGGTACATGTGCGGCATGACGATGGCCGAGGCGAAGAAAACCAGCAGCAAGGTGCGCCATGGCCCCTCCTGCAGCGGGGTGTGCAAGGCCGCCAGGGCGGTCTGGTTCTGCAGCAGCCACACCTCCAGCTGGTGCGGGCCGCCGAACACGCCATACAGGGCATACAGGCCGATGCCGCCCAGCGCCAGCAGCTTGATCACCGACTCGAAGGCGATGGCGAATACCAGCCCTTCGTGTTTTTCGCGCGTGGCGATGTGCCGTGAACCGAAGAAGATGGTGAACAGGATGATCAGCGTACAGAAGGCGAAAGCCACCCGGGCCTTGACCGGCTCACCGGTCAGGATGCTGATCGAGTCGGCCACCGCCTGGATCTGCAGGGCCAGCAAGGGCAGCACACCGATCAGCATGATGATGGTGGTCAGTGCCCCGGCCCAGGTGCTGCGGAAGCGGAACGCCAGCAGGTCGGCCAGCGATGAAAGCTGGTAGGTGCGGGTGATCTTGAGGATCGGGTACAGCAGCACCGGTGCCAGCAGGAACGCCCCGGACACCCCCAGGTAACAGGCAAGGAAGCCGTAGCCGTACTGGTAGGCCAGGCCCACCGAGCCATAGAAGGCCCAGGCACTGGCGTACACGCCCAGCGACAGCGTGTAGGTCAGCGGGTGGCGAATGATGGAACGCGGGATCAGCCCCCGCTCGCTGATCCAGGCAACGCCGAACAGCACCATGAGGTACGCGGCACTGATCAGGATCATCTGGGTCAGGCTAAAGCTCATCGGCATCTCGTTGGCTCTGCAGGATGAAGGTGACGACGATCAGGATCAGCCAGAGCAGGTAAGGGCGATACCAGGCTCCGGTCGGCTCGATCCACCAGTCCATGATGGCCGGGGAGAACAGGTAGATCCCCACGACCAGAAGCAGGACCAAACGATAGATGTACATGCTGGCCTCGATGGTTGGGCGCTGCGGGCTTGGACTTATTATTGGCGCAAATGGCTGGGGGGATGCTAGCGGGAATCCATAGGGTTCGCCAAGAGGTTGAATTTGTTGGGCTTTTGTTTTGGGGGCCTGTGCCGGCCTCTTCGCGGGCGCGCCCGCTCCCACAGGTAAACCACAAATCTTGAAGGTGGTGTAGTTCCTGTGGGAGCGGGCGTGCCCGCGAAGAGGCCGGTAATGCCTCAGCGCAAATCAGCCTCTGGCACCGTGGTCCGCTGCGCAATCGCCTCTGGCTTCCACTGTTTGCGGGCCACTGCCAGCACTTCGGCCGGTGTCGCCAGCAATAGCTCGGGGTCGGTCTCCTGCCCCAGCGCCCGCAATGCCCGCAGCAACAGCGGCGTCGCCTGGTCCGCCTGCAGCGGCGGCGAGCGGTACGATTTGCCCAGCTTGTGCCCGTCCGGCTGCACGATCAGCGGAATATGCAGGTAACGCGGCTCAGAGAAGCCCAGCAGCTCTTGCAGGTACAGCTGGCGCGGGGTGTTGTCGAGCAGGTCGGCGCCCCGCACGATATCGGTAACACCTTGCCAGGCATCGTCCAGCACCACTGCCAGCTGGTAGGCATAAAGCCCGTCGCGGCGCTGGATGACGAAATCGCCCACCTCACGACCCAGGTGTTGCTGGAAATCGCCCTGCACCCGGTCGCTAAAGCGGTAGATCAGCTCCGGCACCCGCAGGCGGATCGCCGCACCTTCACGCGCATGCCCGGCATTGCGGCAAAGGCCCGGGTAGATGCCGTTGTAACCCTCAAGCTGCTTGCGCGAGCAGGTGCAGGCGTAGGCCAGGCCCATGTTGAACAGGCGGTCGACCACTGTGGCATAGGCATCGTGCCGCTGGCTCTGGAACACCACTTCACCGTCCCACTCCAGGCCGTAGCGCTCCAGGGTCTGCAGGATCGCATCGCGAGCACCGGGCATTTCCCGAGGCGGATCGGTGTCTTCCATGCGCAGCAGCCAGCGGCCGTTCACGGCGCGGGCATCGAGCCAGGAGGCGAGGGCGGCGACCAGCGAGCCGAAGTGCAGGAAGCCGCTGGGGGTGGGGGCGAAACGCCCGATGTAGCTTGAGTCGGTCATGTTCAGGCTGGGCATATAAATGAAACGGGGCGCATGATGCGCCCCGTTCTGGTGGAAAGAAAGATCAGCCTTTGCCGACCGTCTTTTCCTTTTTCTCGGCGATTTCCTTGCAGTCGAAGCACAGGTCGGCGGTAGGGCGGGCCTCCAGGCGACGCAGGCCGATCTCGATGCCGCACGATTCGCACCAGCCGTACTCGTCAGCCTTGATCTTGTCGAGGGTCTTGTCGATTTTCTTGATCAGCTTGCGCTCGCGATCGCGGTTGCGCAGCTCAAGGGCGAATTCTTCTTCCTGGCTGGCGCGGTCGGCCGGGTCGGGGAAGTTGGCTGCCTCGTCCTTCATGTGGTCCACAGTGCGGTCGACACTGTTCATCAGCTCTTGTTTCCAGGCGCCGAGAAGCTTGGTGAAGTGCTTTTTCATGGGCTCGCCCATGTACTCTTCACCTTTGGTTTCTACGTAGGGCTCGACACCGTACATGGTCTGGGCTTTTTGCTTTTCTACGGTGGACATGAATAGACCGCCTCTCACTCATCTGATCCAATGCGCAGGCTGCTCCATCTCCGGCACCCGCCGGCCCTGCGACTGCGAGCCGCCGAACTTACCAGATAGATCGGGGGTGCGCTACCCCGCCCGATCTCGGTAATTGACAGCGGCGCGAGCCGCACGTTCGGTGGCGTGCAGAGGTAGAATCTCCAGTTTAGACCCAATTGAGAGAAGGTCATGGCCCACCCCTACAGTGCGCGCAGCCGCGCCATCGAACCCTTCCACGTCATGGCGCTGCTGGCCCGGGCCAACGAGTTGCAGGCGGCCGGACACGACGTGATCCATCTGGAAATCGGCGAGCCGGACTTCACCACGGCCGCGCCCATCGTTGCTGCCGGCCAGGCGGCACTGGCCGCCGGGCATACCCGCTACACCGCTGCACGCGGCCTGCCGGCGTTGCGCGAAGCCATTGCCGGTTTCTACGGCCAGCGTTACGGCCTGAGTGTCGACCCAGAGCGCATTCTCATCACCCCGGGTGGCTCCGGTGCGCTGCTGCTGGCCAGCAGCCTGCTGGTCGACCCTGGCAAGCACTGGCTGCTGGCCGACCCGGGCTACCCGTGCAACCGCCACTTCCTGCGCCTGGTCGAGGGCGGGGCGCAGCTGGTGCCGGTGGGCCCGGAGGTGAATTACCAGCTGACCGCCGACCTTGTCGACCGCTACTGGGACAAGGACACGGTCGGTGCCCTGGTCGCCTCGCCAGCCAACCCGACTGGCACCGTGCTGGGGCGTGACGAGCTGGCCGGCCTGTCCCGCGCCACCCGCGAGCGGCATGGCCACCTGGTGGTGGACGAGATCTACCACGGGCTGACGTATGGCATGGACGCACCCAGCGTGCTGGAAGTGGACGACTCGGCCTTCGTCCTGAATAGTTTTTCCAAGTATTTCGGCATGACCGGTTGGCGCCTTGGCTGGTTGGTGGCGCCACCTGGTGCGGTGGCCGACCTTGAGAAGCTGGCACAGAACCTGTACATCAGCGCGCCAAGCATGGCCCAGCATGCCGCGCTGGCGTGTTTCCAACCCGAGACCCTGGCCATTTTCGAGGAGCGCCGCGCCGAGTTCGCCCGCCGCCGCGACTACCTGTTGCCCGCCCTGCGCGAACTGGGCTTCCGCATTGCCGTCGAACCGCAGGGGGCGTTCTACCTGTATGCCGACATCAGTGCCTTTGGCGGTGACGCCTTCGCCTTCTGCCGACACTTCCTGGAGACCGAATACCTGGCTTTCACCCCGGGCCTGGACTTCGGCCGCCATCTGGCCGGGCACCATGTGCGCTTTGCCTACACCCAGAGCCTGCCGCGCCTGGAAGAAGCGGTGCAGCGCATTGCCCGCGGCCTGCGGAGCTGGCAAGGCTGATGCAGTTCTTTCCCGCACTTGAACAGGGCCGCCTGCTGCGCCGCTACAAACGCTTTCTGGCGGATATCGAGCTGCCTGGCGGCGAACAACTAACCATTCACTGCCCGAACACCGGCTCCATGCTCAACTGCATGCGTGAAGGCGGGCAGGTGTGGTTCAGCCGCTCCAGCGACCCCAAGCGCAAGCTTCCGGGCACCTGGGAAATCAGCGAAACCCCGCAAGGGCGGCTGGCCTGCGTGAATACCGGGCGGGCCAATACACTGGTCGAAGAGGCCCTGCGTGCCGGTATCATCGCCGAACTTGCCGGCTTCAGCGCGCTAAGGCGGGAAGTGGCCTACGGCGAGGAAGGCAGCCGCATCGACTTTCGCCTGGAGTTCGGTGCTGCCCCGGCCTATGTCGAGGTCAAGAGCGTGACGCTGGGCTACCCCGACAGCACGGTCGCGGCCTTCCCTGATGCGGTGACCCAGCGCGGTGCCAAGCACCTGCGCGAATTGGCGAAGCTGGCCAGGCAAGGCGTGCGGGCGGTGCAGTTGTATTGCGTGAACCTGACCGGTATCGACGCGGTGCGCCCGGCCGAGGAGATCGATGCGGTCTATGCCCAGGCCCTGCGCGCGGCGGTGGCGGAGGGGGTGGAGGTGCTGGCCTACGGCACACGCCTGGATGCCGAAGGCATCGTCATCGACCGCCGCCTGCCGGTGCTGCTTACCCCTTGAACCAGATGCCCTGGCTGTCTTCGTGGCAGCCCAGGGCCTGCAGTTGCTCGCCCTCGCACGGCCCGGCCACGCATTCGCCACTTTCGATCAGGAACAGCGCGCCATGATGGGCGCAGTGGATCAGGCTGGCGCTGTCATCGAGAAACGCATCTTCCGCCCAGTTCAGCGGGATGCCACGGTGCGGGCAACGGTTGCTGTAGAGGTACACCTGGCCCTGGCGGCGCACGCCGAACAGTTCGATGCCGTCTACGCTGAAGGCGCGGCTTTGGCCTTCGGCCAGGTCGCGGGAAGTACAAAGGAAGTGCATGGCAAGGACGACTCGTTAAACACGTGGTGGCTTGACGCTTCAATGCGAATAATTATCAAATTGCCCGCATTCGCTGCGCCCGGCTGCTTATGGTGCGCAGTTCCGTCGCCCGCCACAAGGCGCGCGGCCCGCCAGCAGAAGGAACCCGATGATGCGCCGTCCTGTCGCCTTGCTTGCCCTGTGCGCAAGCCTTGTGTTCTCCAGCCAGGCCTTGGCGGCCGAAACGCCGCAGCGTTGGGTCAGCGCGGGTGGCGCACTGAGCGAATGGATCAGCGCGTTGGGCGGTGAAGCGCGACTGGTGGGGGTGGACACTACCAGCCAGCACCCGTCATCACTGAAGTCACTGCCCAGCGTCGGCTACCAGCGGCAGCTGTCGGCGGAAGGCGTTCTCAGCCTGCGCCCGGATGTGCTGGTGGGCACCGAGGAAATGGGCCCGCCACCGGTACTGGCACAGATCCGCAAGGCTGGCGTGCGGGTCGAGCTGTTCTCCAGCAAGGCCGAGTTGGCGGCGGTGGATGAAAACCTCAAGCATCTGGGGCAATTGCTGGGCGCAGAACAGCAGGCTGCAACGTTGGTGTCGGGCTACCACCAGCAGCTTGATGCCTTGCAGGCCAAGGTCAGGCAGGCCCAGGCCGGGCAAAAGGCGCCAAGGGTGTTGCTGTTGGTCGGGCATGCCGGGGCCAAGCCGCTGATCGCCGGGCAGGGCACCGCCGGTGATTGGCTGCTGAGCCAGGCAGGCGGGCGCAACCTGGCGGCACATCAGGGCTACAAGAATTTCTCCAGCGAAGCACTGGCGGCGCTGGATCCGGATGTGATCGTGTTTTCCGACCGGGCACTGGCCGATGAGCAGGCCTTGCAGGCATTGCTGAAAGAAAACCCCGCGCTGGCGGCCTCCCGCGCCGTGCGCGAGCAGCGCCTGGTATCGCTTGACCCGACACTGCTGGTCGGCGGGCTCGGGCCACGCCTGCCGGCAACCCTGCATTCGCTGGCAGCTACCTTCTACCCGGCGGCCAAGGCCAGCCTCGCCCAATGAAGCCGCGGGTCCAGCCACGCACGCTGTTCATTTGCCTGAGCCTGTTGTGCCTGTTGGCGGTGTGGTTGTCATTGGCTCTGGGGCCCGTCAGCCTGCCGCTGTTCGATACCCTGCGGGCCGGCCTGCGCCTGCTGGGGCTCCCCATTGCGGCTGATGGTTTGCAGCAGGCCGAGATGATCCTCGGCCAGATCCGCCTGCCGCGCACCTTGCTGGGGCTGGCGGTGGGCGCGGTGCTGGCATTGTCCGGTGTGGCCATGCAGGGGCTGTTCCGTAACCCGCTGGCCGACCCCGGGCTGGTAGGGGTGGCGGCCGGGGCGGCGGTGGGCGCGGCAGTGGCCATCGTTGGCGGCAGTTGGCTGGGCGGTTTGCCGGAGGTGCTTGCCCCGTACCTGTTGTCGCTGTGTGCTTTCTTCGGCGGGCTGGGCGTGACTGCGCTGGTTTATCGCCTGGGCCGGCGCGATGGCCAGACCAACGTCGCCACGATGCTGCTGGCCGGTGTGGCCATGACCGCGCTGGGCGGTGCCGTCGTGGGGCTGTTCTCCTACCTGGCCGACGACGCCACCCTGCGCACGCTGACCTTCTGGAACCTGGGCAGCCTCAATGGTGCCAGTTACCAGCGGCTGTGGCCGTTGCTGCTGGTGGCCGCGGGCGTGGCAGTATGGCTGCCACGTCGGGCTATGGCCTTGAATGCCATGCTGCTGGGTGAGTCGGAGGCCCGCCACCTGGGCATTGACGTGGAGCGACTCAAGCGCGAGCTGGTGTTCTGCACGGCGCTGGGCGTTGGAGCGGCGGTCGCGGCAGCCGGGCTGATCGGCTTCATCGGCCTGGTGGTGCCGCACCTGGTGCGCCTGTTGGCCGGGCCTGATCACCGTGTGGTGCTGCCCGCTTCGCTGTTGGCCGGCGGCGTGCTGATGCTGTTCGCCGATTTGGCGGCGCGGCTGCTGCTGGCGCCTGCCGAGCTGCCGATTGGCATCGTCACGGCCTTTATCGGTGCACCGTTCTTCCTGTTCCTGCTGATACGAGGACGCAGCTGATGTTGCAAGCAGAGGGCCTGTACTTGCAGCGGGGCAGCAACGAAGTGCTGCATGACATTCATCTGCAACTGAGCCCGGGGCAGGTGGTAGGCGTGCTCGGCCCCAACGGTGCCGGCAAGAGCAGCCTGCTGGGTGTGTTGTGTGGTGAGCTGGCGCCTGATCGGGGGCGGGTGACGCTGCAGGGTCGGGCACTGGCCGACTGGGCCGGGCAGGAACGGGCCAGGCGCCTGGCGGTGCTGCCGCAGGTGTCCAGCCTGGGGTTCCCGTTCCGGGTCGAGGAGGTGGTGAGCATGGGGCGCATGCCCCACGGCACTGGGCAGCGGCGCGATGCGGAGATCGTCGAAGCGGCCTTGCGGGCGGCGGATGCCTGGCACCTGGTGGCGCGCAGTTACCTGGCGTTGTCTGGCGGCGAGCGGCAACGGGTGCACCTGGCTCGGGTGCTGGCGCAGCTGTGGCCGGGCGAAGCGGGTACCACGCTGCTGCTCGACGAGCCAACCTCGATGCTCGACCCGTTGCACCAGCACACCACCCTGGAGGCCGTGCGCCGTTTTGCCGAGCGTGGCGCCGCAGTGTTGGTGATCCTGCATGACCTGAACCTGGCGGCGCGCTACTGTGACCGTATCCTGCTGCTGGAACAGGGGCGCTGCCATGCCTTTGCAGCACCCGAAGCAGCGCTGACGCCGGCGGCGTTGAAGGCGGTATACGGGATCGACGTACTGGTACAGGCGCACCCGGAGCGCGGGCATCCGCTGATCATCACCCGCTGACGCTGGCGCGATCTTTGTAGGAGCGGCCTGTGCAGGCCATGAATGGAGGTACTGCCCATGCGTCATCCGCTGCTGTCCGCCTTCTCGCTGTGCCTGATGCTGGTACTGGGTGGCTGCCAGGCCAGCCTGCCGCCGCTGCCCGCCTGGCAGAGCAGTGAGGGGCGCAGCCATGCCGAGCTGGGGCAGATCGTCGATCTTGCCAATGGTCAGCTGATCAGCCCTGAGCAACTGGTGCAGCACCTGTCTGCCGCCCGCCGGGTGCTGGTCGGCGAGAAACACGACAACCCCGACCATCACGCACTGCAGCTGTGGCTGCTGCGCGCCCTGCAAGGCCAACGTGAACAGGGCAGCCTGCTGTTGGAAATGCTGCAGCCCGAGCAGCAGCCGCTGCTGGACAAGCTTGCGGGGCAACCTTTGCCGACAGACCTGCCCAAAGCCCTGGCCTGGCAGGAAGGCTGGGATTGGCAGTTGTACGGGCCCATCGTGGCTGAGGCCTTGCGGCAGCGGGTGCCTTTGCTGGCCGCCAACCTCTCACCCGACGAGATGCGCCAGGCCTATCGCCAGCCGGCTTCGTTGCCAGGCGACCGGTCCAATGCGCCGGCGGTCAAGGCCGCCTTGCTGGAGCAGGTGCGTGCCGGGCATTGCGGGATGCTGCCGGAAAGCCAGTTGCCGGCGATGCTGGCCGTGCAACAGCGGCGCGACCGGCGCATGGCCGAGCGCTTGCTGGCGGCGCCGCAGCCGGCACTACTGCTGGCCGGGGCTTATCACGTGCGCAAGGACCTGGGTGTGCCATTGCACCTTGCTGATCTGCGGGCAGGGGGGGAGAGCAAGGTATTGCTGCTGGCCGAGGTGGGTGAGCAGATCAAGGTGGGCGAGGCTGACTATGTCTGGTACACGGCAGCGATGCCAGAGCAGGACTATTGCGCGCAACTGCGATGACCGGGCGGCGAAAGAAAAAAAGACCCGGCAGATTGCCGGGTCAATAACCGTGATTAGCCTGATGAGGAGATAATCTGAGAGTCCGAACCAGGGGCTCTTAGCTTATCCAACCAGTCTCGCGACCAGTTGTGGTAATCATAACGATTCTCATTACGGAGTCAATCCCTTTCCCGTGACTATTTCTATTTTTTTTGCGCAGGGCTTTTCGCATCCAGTTGTTGGTTGAGCGCTTCTTTGCGCTCGAGCGGCAAATCGTTCCAGTGCATGTCCAGCAGGGCGCCTTCAATGGCATACAACAGCACCTTAGATGCGCGGAACCCTCGCGTCTTCACCGCCTGGTACGCACCCACCGCGCCCAGGCGGCGCAGATCCGATGCGCTGTGGATGCCGGCTGCATGCAGCCACTGCGCAGAGGTCTTGCCAAGGTTCTTCAGATGCTGCAATTCATCGTTCATCGAGCCTCCTTGCGATGGCTGAACGGGGATTGGGGGATAAATCGCGAGCAGGTCAGAGAGGAGTGTAGCGGGGGTTGGGAAATGCGCGGCCTTTTGCCATGGGGGGCGACGAGATGTCCCTTGTCGGCCTCTTCGCGGGTAAACCCGCTCCCACAAGGTTGTCTGCAAGCCTCACGACTGACGCAGTACCTGTGGGAGCGGGTTCACCCGCGAATAGGCCGGCCCAGGAAAACGCTGACCTTACAGCCCAGGCAAGCGCTGGCGGATCTGCTCGATCACCTGGTCCATGCTACCGGCACTCTGGGTATCGACGCGGGTGCTCTGCACCAGTTCCTCTGTATCCAGCGGCTCACGGCTGGCCTGCTGGGCCTTGACCACTTCCAGGGTGGCATCCGACGGGTCGGTGTTTTCTGCCTGGCGCTGCTCCAGCCAGCTGGCGATGACCGCATCCGGCGCATGGCAGTCGAGGATCAGGAACGGCACCCCGGTCTGGCTGGCGATGTCTGCCGCGGCCTGGCGCTGCTCACGTTTGAGGTAGGTGGCATCCAGCACCACCGGGAAGCCGGCGCGCAGCACGGTCGCCGCCACCTCGTGCAGGCGCTGGTACGTCGCGGCACTGGCATCCTGGTCATAGATGCCGGTACTCAACTGGCCGGCGCTAGCCTGCTGCTGTTCGCCGAACAGGCGTTTGCGCTCCACGTCCGAACGCACGCGGACGGCACCCAGGGCCTCGACCATGCGCATGGCCACGTGGCTTTTGCCCACGGCCGAAACACCGTGGGTGATGGCCAGCAGGCGCGACGGAATGGCGCTGTAGCTTTCTGCCAGGTTGGCATAGTTGCGATAGGTGCGCAGGGTGGTGGCGCGCTGCACGCCATCGGCATCGGCTGGCATGCTGAACAATGCCACCTTGGCCCGCACCAGCGCGCGATAGGCTTTGTAGAAGTTGAGCAGTTCCAGGCCTTCGTAGTCGCCGGTCAGTTCCAGGTACTGGCTGATGAAGCGCCGGGCCAGGCATTTCAGGCCGCGGTCTTCCAGGTCCATGGCCAGGAAGGCGGTATCGGCATACACGTCGGTCAGGCGGAACGGTTCGTTGAACTCGATGCAGTCGAAGATTACCACCTTGCCGTCGATCAGGGTGGCGTTGCCCAGGTGGATATCACCGTGGCATTCACGGATGAAACCACTGGCCTTGCGCTTTTCCAGCAGGCCATGCAGGCGCTCGAAGCTGCTGCGTGCCCAGGCCTGCAGGGCGTCGAGTTGCTGCAGGTCGGCCTTGTCGCTGAGGAACGGACGAATCTGCTCGAAGTTCTGCTCCACTGGTGCCATCACGCTTTCCGGTGTGCCCAGTGGGTGCTCCACCGGTACACGCGGGGCCTGCAGGTGGAACTCGGCGATCTGCCGGGCCATCTGGTCGATGTGCGCGGCGTTCAGTTCGCCGTTGGCCTGCAGGGTGTTGAGCATCTGCCCCTGGGGGAACTGGCGCATCTTCAGCGCGTATTCGATGGCTGGGCCTTCACCCGCGATCTGCGGTGCGTCGACGCTGCCGGTGATCGGCAACACTTCCAGGTACAGGCCGTCGGTCAGGCGCTGGTTCAGGCGCAATTCTTCGTTACAGAAATGCTGGCGCTGGTCCAGGCCGGTGAAGTCGAGGAAACCGAAGTTCATCGGTTTCTTGATCTTGTAGGCATACTCGCCGGTGAGCAGGACCCAGGAGATATGCGTCTCGATGAGCTGGAACCCATCCACGGGGTGAGGGTACAGGGCTGGGTTCTGCAACGCAGTGATAAGGGCTTGGCTCACGGGAAATCCTTCCGGGGGCAGGGAATTCGAATGCGCCATTATGGTCAATGGTGCCGTCCCTGCCTACCGCCTGGGGCGCCTGCCCAGCCTTTATAAAGTGCGTATAATCCGCCGCCATGACCCGAACCCGAAATCCCCGTACCCCTCAGAAACGCCCGACCGGCCGCTCCCGCGCCTGGCTGGGCTGGGCTTTGAAGCTCAGCCTGGTCGGCCTGGTGATCGTCGCCGGCTTCGCGGTTTACCTCGATGCCGTCGTCCAGGAGAAGTTCTCCGGCAAGCGCTGGACCATCCCGGCCAAGGTGTATGCCCGGCCGCTGGAGCTGTTCAGCGGCCAGAAGCTGAGCAAGAACGACTTTCTTACCGAGCTGGACGCGCTCGGCTACCGGCGTGAAAGCGCGGCCAACGGCCCGGGCGCGGCGGCAGTCAACGGCAATACTGTCGAGCTCAATACCCGTGGCTTCCAGTTCTACGAGGGCATGGAGCCCGCGCAGTTCGTGCGCGTGCGCTTCTCCGGCGATTACGTGGCGGGCCTTTCCGGTGCCAACGGCAAAACGCTGGACGTAGTGCGCCTGGAGCCGCTGATGATCGGCGGCATCTACCCGAAAAACCTCGAAGACCGCATTCTGATCAAGATCGACCAGGTGCCGCCGTACCTGCTCGAAACTCTGGTGGCGACGGAAGACCGCGATTTCTACAGCCACTTCGGGGTGTCACCCAAGTCCATCGCCCGGGCGATGTGGGTCAACACCTCGGCAGGTTCCATGCGCCAGGGTGGCAGTACCCTGACCCAGCAGCTGGTGAAGAATTTCTATCTCACCAGCGAGCGCAGCCTCAGCCGCAAGCTGACCGAGGCGATGATGGCCGTGCTGCTGGAGCTGCACTACGACAAGCGTGAGATCCTCGAGGCCTACCTCAACGAGGTGTTCGTTGGTCAGGATGGCCAGCGTGCGGTGCACGGCTTCGGTCTTGCCAGCCAGTTCTTCTTCAGCCAACCGCTGTCGGAGCTGAAACTGCACCAGATCGCCTTGCTGGTGGGGATGGTCAAGGGGCCGTCCTACTACAACCCGCGGCGCTACCCCGATCGCGCCCTGGCCCGTCGCAACCTGGTGCTCGACCTGGTGGCCGAGCAGGGCGTGGCCAGCCAGGCAGAAGTCGATGCCGCGAAGAAAATGCCGCTGGGCGTGACCAAGCGTGGCAGCCTCGCCGACAGCTCGTTCCCGGCGTTCCTCGACCTGGTCAAGCGTCAGCTGCGCCAGGACTACCGCGACGAAGACTTGACCGAAGAAGGCCTGCGCATCTTCACCAGCTTCGACCCGATCCTGCAGATGAAGGCCGAGACCTCGATGAGCGAGACCTTCAAGCGCCTGGCGGGTCGCAAGGGGGCTGACGAGGTGGAGTCGGCGATGGTCGTGACCAACCCGGAAACCGGTGAAGTGCAGGCGCTGATCGGCAGCCGCCAGGCCGGCTTCGCCGGCTTCAACCGCGCCATCGATGCCGTGCGGCCGATCGGTTCGCTGGTCAAGCCGGCGGTATACCTGACTGCGCTGGAGCAACCGAGCAAGTACACCCTGACCAGCTGGGTGCAGGACGAGCCGTTCTCGGTCAAAGGGGCTGATGGCCAGGTCTGGCGCCCGCAAAACTATGACCGCCGCCCGCATGGCACCATCTACCTGTACCAAGGCCTGGCCAACTCCTACAACCTGTCGACTGCCAAGATCGGCCTGGAAGTGGGTGTGCCCAACGTGATCAAGACCATCGGCCGGCTGGGCGTGAATGTTGACTGGCCGGCGTTCCCGGCCATGCTGCTGGGGGCCGGCGGCATGTCGCCGATGCAGGTCGCGACCATGTACCAGACCATCGCCAATGGCGGCTTCAACACCCCGATGCGCGGTATCCGCAGCGTGCTCACCGCTGAGGGCGAGCCGCTCAAGCGCTACCCGTTCCAGATCCAGCAAACCTTCGATCCGGGGGCCATCTACCTGGTGCAGAACGCCATGCAGCGGGTGATGCGCGAGGGCACCGGCCGCTCGGTATACAACACCTTGCCGCGCAACCTTACCCTGGCGGGCAAGACCGGTACCAGTAACGATTCGCGCGACAGCTGGTTCTCCGGGTTCAGCCAGGACCTGCTGGCTGTGGTGTGGATGGGCCGTGACGATAACGGCAAAACGCCATTTACCGGCGCCACCGGGGCCCTGCAGGTGTGGACCAGCTTTATGAACAAAGCCGACCCGCTACCACTGGACATGCCACAACCGGACAACGTGGTGCAGGCCTGGATCGACCCGTACAGTGGCCATGGGTCTGATGGCAGCTGTCCGGGAGCGGTGCAGATGCCGTATATTCGCGGCAGTGAACCGCCCGCCGGCGCGACCTGTGGCGGCGAGCAGGATCCAGTTGAATCGGTCATGGACTGGGTCAAGGGCTGGATGAATTAAGCACAGGCTGCATTGATGAGGTGTGACGTGAACAAGTGGCTGTTTCCTGCCGTGACGGCGCTGGCAGTGCTCCAGGGGTGCGCCAGCGTCCCGCGCGGCAATATTCCGGTGGTCGACTCGAGCACCCGCGTGTCCAACAGCGAACGCGTGACGGCCAACCGCTCTGCGGTAGGCTATAACGCGGGCACCGCGCAGGCGCAAACGCTGCCTGAGGACTCCGGCGTCACCGTGTTGATCCCGCAGGGCGCTGGCGCTTCGGGCATCCAGACGTTCCCGGCGGCCAATGGTGCGGCGCCGATCAGCACCTCGCCGATTACCCCAGGGCCGATCAGCACAGGGCCAGTCAGTTCGGCGCCGATGACCACCAACCCTAACCCGATCGCCGACGAACCCTTCGATATTGCGGCGATGAACAGCGCCTCGCAAAGCACCAGCGCGCCAACCGGTATCCCGCGTAGCAGCGCTGCTGCAGGTGGCCTGTCGGCCGATGAGCAACTGGACGGCCCGGTGCTGGCGCTACTGACCACCGCGAAAACGCAGCAGGGCAGTGGCGACTTCAACGGTGCCGCGTCGAGCCTGGAGCGTGCCCAGCGCATCGCCCCGCGCGAGCCGCAGGTGCTGTACCGCCTGGCCCAGGTGCGCCTGTCGCAAGGTGATGCGCCGCAGGCCGAGCAGCTGGCGCGTCGCGCCCTGACTTACGCTAACGGCCGCCCGAGCCTGCAGGCCGAGCTGTGGAACACCATCGCCCAGGCCCGCGAGAAGCAAGGTGACAGCGCAGGCGCCGCACTGGCCCGGCAAAAGGCCCGGGTCAATTCGTGATGATCGAGCAGCGCATTCTGGATATTGCCGACCACCTGATGCTGATTGAGCGTGAACTGCAGGTGCAAGGCTGGTGGGATGACGAGCCACCAAGCGATGAGGCACTGGCCAGCACGGTGCCTTTCGCGGTCGATACCCTCAGTTTCGAGCAGTGGCTGCAATGGATCTTTCTGCCGCGCATGAAGATCATCATCGAGCTGGGCCACCCGCTGCCCAATGCTTCCGGCATTCTGGTCATGGCCGAAACCGTGTTTACCGACCGGCCGGAGCAAAGTCGTGAGCTACGCCGCCTGTTGGCAGCATTTGACCAATTGATTGCTCCTTCCGCCTGATTTCTTCAGTTTTTCCCTTGAGGGCCGCAGATTGTGGCCCTTTTTTATGGAAATCTTATTAATTCTGCTGCTGAAGCGATTTTTAGTGGTGGCAGGAATTCATCTTCGGGAAAAATTGGCAATAATTTTTCTTGACTTGTTGGCGCCGAATCAGAAGAATCCAATCTCCGCTGTAGAGGGACTGCCAGAAGCAGACCCGCTAAGCAGATCATGAGGCGCACACCCGCGCCGACCTGTTACACCCCGCAACGCGTTACCTCGCGCTGGGTGGGATAACCCCGCAACACTCAGGGGCGCTCCCAATACTTGCTCAGTCAGTGCTGACGTTCGCTCATGCTCTGCTTGGCAGTAAACCTATTAAGACCCGTCCAGTGAGGGCGGTATTCTGGCGTTTTAGAGGTGAACAACGTGGAGCTTTTATCTGGCGCTGAGATGGTCGTCCGCTTCTTGCGTGACGAAGGCGTTAAGCACATCTACGGGTACCCTGGTGGTGCTCTCCTGCATGTTTACGACGCGCTGTTCAAGGAACCGGAAGTCGAGCACATCCTGGTTCGTCATGAGCAGGCGGCTACCCATATGGCGGACGGCTACGCCCGCGCCACCGGCAAGGCCGGCGTGGTGCTGGTAACCTCCGGCCCAGGCGCGACCAATGCCATTACCGGTATTGCCACTGCCTACATGGATTCGATTCCGATGGTCATCCTGTCCGGCCAGGTGCCCAGCACCATGGTGGGCACCGATGCCTTCCAGGAAACCGACATGATCGGTATTTCGCGGCCGATCGTGAAGCACAGCTTCATGATCAAACACGCCAGCGAAATCCCCGAAGTTCTGAAAAAAGCATTCTACCTGGCGCAATCCGGTCGCCCAGGTCCGGTCGTGGTCGACATTCCAAAAGATATGACCAACCCGGCCGAGAAGTTCGAATACGTCTACCCGAAAAAGGTCAAGCTGCGCTCCTACAGCCCGGCAGTACGCGGCCACTCCGGCCAGATCCGCAAGGCGGCCGAGATGCTGCTGGCGGCCAAGCGCCCGATCGTCTACTCCGGTGGCGGCGTGATCCTCGGCGGTGGCTCCGAAGCCCTGACTGAAATCGCCAAGTCGCTGAACCTGCCAGTCACCAATACCCTGATGGGTCTGGGTGGCTTCCCGGGGACCGACCGTCAGTTCCTCGGCATGCTGGGCATGCACGGCAGCTTCACTGCCAACATGGCCATGCACCATGCCGACGTCATCTTCGCCGTCGGTGCCCGCTTTGACGACCGTGTGGTCAACGGCCCAGCCAAGTTCTGCCCGAACGCCAAGATCATCCACATCGACATCGACCCGGCGTCGATCTCCAAGATGATCAAGGCTGACGTGCCAATCGTCGGGCCGGTCGACAGCGTGCTCAGCGAAATGCTCGGCATCCTCAAGGAAATCGGCGAGCAGCCTGACGAGGCGGCGCTGGATGCCTGGTGGAAGCAGATCGACGAATGGCGTGGCGATGGCGAGCTGTTCCCCTACGACAAGGGCGACGGCAATGTCATCAAGCCGCAGAAAGTCATCGAGACCCTGTGCGAAGTGACCAATGGCGATGCCTTCGTCACCTCCGACGTGGGTCAGCACCAGATGTTCGCTGCGCAGTACTACCGCTTCAACAAGCCGAACCGCTGGATCAACTCCGGTGGCCTGGGCACCATGGGCTTCGGCTTCCCGGCGGCGATGGGCGTCAAGCTCAACTTCCCGGACCAGGACGTGGCCTGTGTGACTGGCGAAGGCAGCATCCAGATGAACATCCAGGAGCTGTCCACCTGCATGCAGTACGGCCTGCCGGTGAAGATCGTCAACCTGAACAACGGTGTGCTGGGCATGGTTCGCCAGTGGCAGGACATGGCCTACAACGGTCGTCACTCGCACTCGTACGTCGAGTCGTTGCCTGACTTCATCAAGCTGGCCGAGGCCTATGGCCATGTGGGTATCCGCATCACCAGCCTGAAGGACCTCAAGCCGAAGCTGGAAGAAGCGTTTGCGATGAAGGACCGTCTGGTGTTCATCGACATCGCGGTTGACCGCAGCGAGCACGTCTATCCGATGCAGATCAAGGATGGCTCGATGCGTGACATGTGGCTGAGCAAGACGGAGCGTACCTGATATGCGGCACATCATTTCCCTGCTGCTGGAAAACGAACCCGGTGCTCTGTCCCGTGTGGTCGGCCTGTTCTCCCAGCGTAACTACAACATTGAAAGCCTGACCGTGGCGCCGACCGAAGACCCGACCCTGTCGCGTCTGACGCTGACCACCGTTGGCCATGACGAAGTGATCGAACAGATCACCAAGAACCTGAACAAGCTGGTCGAAGTGGTCAAGCTCGTCGACCTGTCGGAAAGCGCTCACATCGAGCGTGAACTGATGCTGGTCAAGGTCAAGGCCACCGGTGCCCAGCGCGCCGAGATCAAGCGCACCACGGATATCTTCCGCGGCCAGATCGTCGATGTGACCGCCAGCGTGTACACCGTACAGCTGAGCGGCACCAGCGACAAACTGGACAGCTTCATCCAGGCGATCGGCACTGCATCGATTCTCGAAACCGTGCGCAGCGGCGTTACCGGCATTGCCCGTGGCGACAAAGTGCTCAGCATCTAAATTCAAAAATTAGCGATGGCTCCGCAGGGGCCGAGATATAACCAGGGGTATTTTCATGAAAGTTTTCTACGATAAAGACTGCGACCTTTCCATCATCCAGGGTAAGAAAGTCGCCATCATCGGTTACGGTTCCCAGGGCCACGCTCAGGCGTGCAACCTGAAGGACTCCGGTGTAGATGTCACCATCGGTCTGCGTAAAGGTTCGGCCACCGTCGCCAAGGCAGAAGCCCACGGCCTGAAAGTGACCGACGTTGCCTCTGCCGTCGCTGCTGCCGACCTGGTCATGATCCTGACTCCGGACGAGTTCCAGGGCCAGCTGTACAAGCAGGAAATCGAGCCGAACATCAAGAAGGGCGCTACCCTGGCCTTCTCCCACGGTTTCGCGATCCACTACAACCAGGTTGTTCCGCGTGCCGACCTCGACGTGATCATGATCGCGCCGAAAGCCCCGGGCCACACTGTGCGTTCCGAGTTCGTCAAGGGCGGCGGTATCCCTGACCTGATCGCCATCTACCAGGACGCTTCGGGCAATGCCAAGAACGTTGCACTGTCGTACGCTTCGGGCGTAGGCGGCGGCCGTACCGGCATCATCGAAACCACCTTCAAGGACGAAACTGAAACCGACCTGTTCGGTGAGCAGGCCGTTCTGTGCGGCGGTACCGTCGAGCTGGTCAAGGCCGGTTTCGAAACTCTGGTCGAAGCGGGCTACGCGCCGGAAATGGCCTACTTCGAGTGCCTGCACGAGCTGAAGCTGATCGTTGACCTCATGTACGAAGGCGGCATCGCCAACATGAACTACTCGATCTCCAACAACGCCGAGTACGGTGAGTACGTAACCGGTCCAGAAGTCATCAACGAAGAATCCCGCAAGGCCATGCGCAACGCCCTGAAGCGCATCCAGGACGGCGAGTACGCGAAGATGTTCATCTCCGAAGGTGCTACCAACTACCCATCGATGACCGCCAAGCGCCGCAACAACGCCGCTCACGGCATCGAAATCATCGGCGAGCAACTGCGCTCGATGATGCCGTGGATCTCGGCTAACAAAATCGTCGACAAGACCAAGAACTAAGTCTGGTCGAAAGATGAAAAACGCGGCTTCGGCCGCGTTTTTTCGTTCTGACAGTCAGCTTCTGGTATAAAGCAGACCAGTGGCCTGCCGTCAGAACGTGTTTCGCAGGCCCGTGTCGAACATTTTCCATCCTGTTGCAAGGTACCCTCCATGAGCGAACGTCCCGAAGAGCCGAACAAGCCCTCCGACGCCGAAAGCCTGCTACCTGTCGATGAGCACGTTGAAGAAGGGCATGACGCCGAAGGGCGCAAGGTGCGCCACCGTGGCATCTACCTGCTGCCCAACCTGTTTACCACCGCCAACCTGTTTGCCGGTTTCTATTCCATCATCAGCTCGATGAGCGCGCAGAGCGCCCTGAGTGCCGGTGACCCGCGCGAGGCGAGCAAGTACTTTGCCTTCGCTGCCATCGCCATCTTCGTGGCCATGGTGCTCGACGGCCTCGATGGCCGTGTCGCGCGCATGACCAACACCCAGAGCGCCTTTGGTGCCGAGTACGACTCGCTGTCGGACATGGTCGCCTTCGGTGTGGCGCCGGCCTTGCTGGCCTTTGGCTGGGCGCTGGGTGACATGGGCAAGGTCGGCTGGATGGTCGCCTTCATCTACGTGGCCGGTGCAGCACTGCGCCTGGCACGTTTCAATACCCAGGTTGGCACCGCCGACAAGCGCTATTTCATCGGCCTTGCCAGCCCGGCTGCCGCGGGCGTGGTCGCGGGTACCGTGTGGGCATTCAGCGACTACGGCATCCAGGGCTCCAAGCTGTCGTTCCTGGTGGCGCTGCTGGTGGCAGCTGCGGGCATGCTGATGGTCAGCAATATCAAGTACAACAGCTTCAAGGAGCTGGACCTCAAGGGCCGTGTTCCGTTCGTGGCGATCCTGGCCGTGGTGCTGGTGTTTGCCGTGGTGTTCAGCGACCCGCCGCGTATCCTGCTGCTGATCTTCCTCGCCTATGCGGCTTCGGGGCCGATCCAGTTCCTGCTGAAGGCGCGTCGTCGCAAAGCGTGACAATCATTTAATGCTGGAATAACCCGCCGGCTCCATAGTCTTACTGGTACATCCGTTATCCAGTGCTGTGGAGCCGCTCATGCTCATCAAGCTACCCAGGTCTTCCGAATGCAAGGCGTCGGAGATCACCCCCGAAGGCATCTACCTTTCCCGTCGTACCCTGCTGGGTGGCTCGTTGTCCGGCCTGGCCTTGGGTGCCTTGCCGAGCATGTCGCGCGCAGATGAAGCCAGCCGCTACGCCGATGTCGAGGCGGGCAGGGCGCCTGGCTGGTTCAGTGAAAAGCTCGCGGCCACCCGATGGCAGGCAGTAACGGTCAAGGGAGAGTCAATTACGCCGTTCAAGGATGCCTCTCACTACAACAACTTCTACGAGTTCGGGCCCGACAAGGGCGACCCGGCGGCCAATGGCGACAGCCTGAAAACCGAACCGTGGAGCGTTGTAGTCGATGGCGAAGTAGGTAAGCCCGGGCGCTATGCACTGGAAGATTTCGTCAAGCCGTATCAGCTTGAGGAGCGCATCTACCGGCTGCGTTGCGTCGAGGCGTGGTCGATGGTCATTCCGTGGCTGGGCTTCCCGTTGGCGCAGGTGCTCGAGCAGGTCGAGCCGACTTCCAGGGCACGCTACGTGCGTTTCGAAACCCTGAAAGACCCGGAGCACATGCCGGGGCAGCGTTCGGGATTCGCCTTGATCGACTGGCCTTATAGAGAAGGCTTGCGTCTGGATGAGGCGATGCATCCTTTGGCGATCCTGGCGGTCGGCATGTATGGCCGGGAGCTGCCCAGCCAGAATGGCGCGCCGTTGCGGCTGGTGGTGCCGTGGAAGTATGGCTTCAAGAGCATCAAGTCGATCGTGCGTATCAGCCTGGTGGCCGAGCAACCGGGCACCACCTGGGAAGGGCTGGCGCCGGATGAATATGGGTTCTATGCCAATGTGAACCCTACGGTCGACCATCCCCGTTGGAGCCAGGCCCGCGAACGGCGGCTGCCCAGCGGGCTGTTCAGCCCCAATGTGCGGGAAACCCAGATGTTCAATGGCTATGCCGATGAAGTGGCGTCGCTGTATACCGGGCTCGATCTGCGGAAGAACTACTGATGCGTTACCCCTGGTTGCGTCTGGCCATCTTCGCCGTCGGCAGCGTGTTCCCGGTGTGGTGGTTGTATGAGGCGGCGATGAATCTGCTGGGGCCTGATCCCGGGAAGATCATGATGGATCGCCTTGGGCTCGGGGCGCTGACCTTCCTGCTGGTTACCTTGAGCATGACGCCGCTGCAGAAGCTGACGGGGTGGTCGGGCTGGATCGTGGTGCGCCGGCAGCTGGGGTTGTGGGTGTTTGCCTATATCGTGCTGCACATCCTGGCTTATCTGTTCTTTATCCTTGGGCTGGATTGGGGGCAGTTGGCGGTGGAGTTGCGCAAGCGGCCCTACATTATTGTGGGTGCGCTTGGGTTTCTTGGGTTGCTAGCGTTGGCGGTTACCTCGAATCGGTATAGCCAGCGGCGGTTGGGGGCGCGTTGGAAGAAGCTGCACAGGTTGGTGTACGGGGTGCTTGGGTTGGGGTTGCTGCATTTTTTGTGGATCGTGCGCTCGGATCTGCGGGAGTGGGCGATTTATGCGGTTATTGGGGTTGTGCTGATGGTGTTGAGGGTTCCTGCTGTTGCTCGGGCTCTTCCTCGGATTGCTCGGAGGCAGGGGAGGGCGGTTTGAGTGCGGGGTTGGGCTGCTGGGGCCTGTCTTGGGATGGCATTGTCTTTAAGAGGTGTCCGCTTTGGGTTCTCTGGCGCCTACAAGATCGAGCGCCGCCCGCGCGGCGCATCGCCGGCAAGCCGGCTCCCACATCTGTTTCGGGCCAGTCTCTCCTGTGATTTCACCGCTGCCCGCCTTGTTTGTTCCCTTCGATATTGAAGGTGTCGCCTGTGCTTTTCTGCGATTTCCAGCCATGCGCCCAGGGTGCGAGTGCGGAGGAGGCAGGAGTAACTGGCCCGAAACAGATGTGGGAGCCGGCTTGCCGGCGATGCGCCGCGCGGGCGGCGCTCGATCTCATAGGCGCAGAAGGTGTCGTGGCGAACACCTGGCGGCCTTGATAAGGTCTTCGCCTGGAATATTTCAAATAAATGAAATTAACCCTTGACCCCCTTCTGAATCCCCTTATAATGCGCCCCACTTCCAGCGACGCCGGAACGACAAACTCCTTGAGATTCAATGAGTTAGATAGTCAAGGCGAAGTTGTAAGGGCTAC
>NZ_NEJR01000056.1:0-546 GCF_002113165.1 Pseudomonas sp. B19(2017) | reverse complement strand
CCAGACCATCACTGTTGAAGCGGGCAAGACCCAGGGCAGCGTCGACTTTGAGACCCCGGCGAACGACGTCTACAACAACGGCTCGACCGTCAGCGTCACTATCGAAAGCGCCACGGGCGGCAACTTCGAGCAACTGACGCCGAACCCGACCCCGGCGCAGACCACGATCAACGATTCGGTCGACACCACCACTGCGACCCTGACGGCGACCCCGTCGGTGACCGAAGGTGGCGTCATCACCTACACGGTGACCCTGAGCAACCCGGCGCAGACGCCGGTGACTGTGACCCTGTCCAACGGCCAGACCATCACTGTTGAAGCGGGCAAGACCCAGGGCAGCGTTGACTTTGAGACTCCGGCGAACGACGTCTACAACAATGGCTCGACCGTCAGCACCACGATTACTGGTGCTACCGGCGGTAACTTCGAGCAGCTGACACCGAACCCGACCCCGGCCCAGACCACGATCAACGATTCGATCGACACCACCACTGCCACCCTGACGGCGACCCCGTCGGTGACCGAAGGTGGCGTCATCACCTACAC